>NZ_JAPDDT010000015.1 GCF_025950235.1 Luteolibacter arcticus
ACCTTTTCGTCACACTACGCCGCCGTTCCGGCAAGCAGGGAGGATGCCGAACACTATTGGCAAGATGCCCCAGCTACTGTTCCTGGCTTTCGCCCAGCTTCTTCCGATAGGTGGCGATCAGCTTGCTCTTCGGAAGTTCCTTCTCGAGCAACCCGAAGAGCGCCTTTGCAACAGACGGGTCCCGCATGCGGATGACCTGATCCATCACGTATTCGTAGGTGTTCTCGGCGTCGAAGCTGGCCTTGAAGTATCCAGCGAGTCCGGCGACGTCCGCGGGCTTGCTTGCACAGACAGCCGTGACGAGGCAGCCAATGGCGTTCTTGTTCAGCTCAAGGCCTTGCTTCGCGTGGGCCAGCGCCGATTTCTCGTCTCCTTCGGAGAAGTGACACCACGCGATGTAATCATGCGCGGTGGCATCCCAACCGGCCGTCGTGCCGTAGCGATTGAAAGCGGTGATCGCCTCGAAGCTACGGTGGAGATTCATCAGGGCGAGACCGCGCAGGAAGTCAGCCCACGGGGATTTCGGCTCGAGTGAAGCGAAATCCTTGATCACCTTGAGCGCGTCGGCCGGCTTGCCCTGCGCGATCAGCCGCTCGGCCTTCAGCTTGAGGGCAAAGGCTTTAAGGTCGTCCGGCGGATTGGCGGCGAGCAGGGCTTCGACCTCGTCGGCGACCGTGACCGACAACTCGAACGTGCTTTGGGTGTCCGCTTGGCTGATCTTGGCCATCAGGTCCAGCAAGGGCTGTCGCCATGGGCGGTCGGCGGGGGCCACGAGACCGAGGATCAGCGTGGACGCCCGATAACCGAGCATCACGTCCTCGCAGTCCACCAATTGCATGCGGCCATCGTGCTCGCGGAACCAGTAGCGGATGACGGTGTCGCGCGAGCCATCGTTCTGCCGGGTGCGCTCCACGTGCAAATGAATCTCCGGGGGAACCACGGTCGTCATGTACGGTCGGTGGGTTTCACCGATGCGCTTTTCAAGATAGGACGCCAGCAGGTCGAAGTGCTCATCGATCGCTGCCTTCGCACGGGCCTTCGCGGCGGCATCCAGTTCACCGAGAAAGCCGCGCCGCTCCAGCTCATCGACCAAGGATCCAGTGGACCAGTTGCCGCGAAGTTTTTCGCGGTCTCCGTCCTTTGCCGCGGCGGCGATTTGGTCGCGAGCGCTGGGCGACGAATTAGTGGCGGAAGGTTCCTTGTCTTCCTCCGCAGCTTCGGGACTCGGGGGTTTGTCGGCTTCCGTCGTTGCCGCGGGCGGATTCGCCGGCGCGGATGGAGATTCCTTCCGGCAGGAGGAGGTGCCGAGGATGAGCGGGACGAAAAGAAGGGAGGCCAAGGGACGCATGAAGCATCTCCTAGCTTCCCGATCGCGATTGGGCGAGATTTTCGTGAATCACTTGAGCGGTTCCAGCTCCACCTTGCGGAACTCGACCTCGGTGCCCTCGGCTTGGAGGGCGATCTTGCCTTTCGTGGCGGTGGACTTGGTGCCCGAATTCACCTCGGTGCCATTCACGGTCACCGTCACGGCGTCGCCCTTGCAGGTGATGACCATGGTGTTCCATTCGCCGAGCGGCTTTTCGGAATCGTCGGTCAGGTTCTTGATGTTGCGCGCGTCGTTCGCTCCGCCGCCAAATTTCTGACCTTCCTTGTGCGGACGGCGCTTTTCCATGTCCGGCACCTCGATGTTTTCCTCGATGCACCAGAAGTCACCCGCATTGCCCGACTGCATCTGCACTTCGATCGACTGCGGGAACATGCCATAGAGCGCGCGCGGCTTCGAGGCGTGGATGAGCACGCCGCAGTTGCCGCCCTTGCCGGGGAAGCGGTACTCCACCGTGAGCTTGTAGTCCCCGAATTCCTTTTCGGTGACCAGATGGCCGAGCGGCTTGCCGAGCGAGACGAGATTGCCATCGCGTATGATGAAGCTCGGCGAGATATCGGGCTTCTTGTCGGCTTCCGGCACATCGGCGGTCCAGCCGGCGAGGTCCTTGCCATTGAAAAGAGCGACCGGTTCCGCGAGAGCGGGTGCGACGAAGAGGAGGGAAAGCAGTGCGATGGATTTCATGGGTAGAGCCTTCTACGGAATACATCGTAGCTTCATTTCCCGGGAAAAGGTGTTTCAAACCGAAAAAACACAAGACGTTTGACGATCATCGAACGAAGGTGGCGCGGATCGCGCTGCTGCAAGGATATCCTCCGATGGGGGAAATCGGGAATATCGCCCATTCCTGCGGCATCTTGGTCAACGTCAATTCCAGCCCCTGCCGCCGAGGCTCTCACCGGTCATGTGGATCGTTCTTTTTGCACTCCGTTATAAGTATACCATCGGCGTCCTAGGCATCCTGATCCTGCTCTTCGGAGTGTTGTCGGCGCGCCGCATGTCCACCGACATCCTGCCGCGCGTCGATAGCCCGGAGATCACCATTGTCTGGAGCTACGGCGGCCTGAGCGCGGCCGAAATGGCCTCGAAGATCTCGTCTTTCTCGGAGATTGCCACGCTCAACAACGTCGATGACCTGCTCGAAGCGCGCTCCGAGACTTCGAATGGAATCGGCCTAGTGAAGCTGAAGTTCCAGCCCTACGTCGATATCAATACGGCGCTGGCGCAGACGACCTCGGTGTCACAGACGATCATCCGCCGGATGCCGCCGGGCACCACGCCGCCGCTGATCGTCCGCACCAGTCCCTCCAGCGTGCCGATCGTGCAGATGGTGATTTCGTCGGACTCGATGACCGGCGGCCAGCTCTTCGACTACGCGCGGCTGACGCTGCGCGCGGCCCTGCAAACCGTGCCCGGGATGCGGATCTCGCTGCCCTATGGCGGCGCGGCGCGGCAGGTGATGGTCGATCTCAATCCCGAAGCGCTGAATGCCTTCGACATCTCGGCGGCCGAGGTGAATGCCGCGGTGGGTCGGCAGAATCTTACGCTGCCGTCAGGATCATTGCGCGAGGGTGGACGTGAGCTGCCGGTGGAACTGAATGCCAGCCCGGAGAATATCCAGGGCTTCCTCGACCTGCCGATCCGCTCGGTGGAGGGACGCACCATCTTGCTTCGCGACTTGGCAAACGTCCGGGACGGCGAGGCGGTCAGCTCTAACATCGCGCGGCTCAATGGCCAGAACGCGGTGATGATTTCCATCCTCAAGCTCGGCAATGCGTCCACCGTGGACATCATCGACGGGATCATGGAACGCATGCCGGAGATCCGCGCGTCAGCACCTCCGGGAATGGCCATCGAGCCGATCTTCGACCAGTCGGTCTTCGTTCGTGCGGCGGTGAAGGGTGTGGAGCATGAGATCTTTCTCGTCGGCGGTCTCGTCGCCGCAGTGGTGCTGCTGTTCCTCGGGTCCTGGCGGTCCACTTTGATCGTGCTGACTTCGATTCCGCTGGCGCTGCTGTGCTCGATCATCGGCCTGAGTCTCGTTGGCGCGACCTTCAATCTGATGACCCTCGGCGGTCTTTCGCTGGCCATCGGTATCCTGGTGGATAACGCGCTGGTCGAGATCGAGAACATCAAGCGCCAGATCGCACTCGGGAAGAGCGTGAAGCAGGCGATCATCGACGGTGCCCGCGAGGTGGCCTTCCCGGAGTTCGTCTCCACGATCTCGATCTGCATCGTCTTCCTGCCGATCTTCCTGCTCAGCGGCACGGCGTCTTATGTGTTCCGTCCGCTCGCGCTGGCGGTGGTGTTCGCGATGATCGCGAGCTATCTGTTAGCCCGGACGCTGGTGCCGACCCTCGCCTCGATTATCCTGCCGGCGGAGGCCGCTGCGGAGAAGAAGCGCGAGGGCAAGCCACCGCGCGGCTTGGGGCTGATTCATCACGGTATCGAACGCGGGGTGGACAAGCTGGCAGAGTTTCAAGGTGGCATCCTGCGGTTCCTGATGCGCTGGAAAGTCGTGATCCTGATCCCGGTGCTGATTGCCGCGGCGATCGGCGTTTTCTCCGCGCTCCACTCGGGTCGCGAGTTCTTCCCGAAGACGGATGCGGGCCTGATCCGCCTGTTTGTTAGGATTCCCAGCGGCATCCGGGTGGAAGACACCGCGCGCGAGATGGCGGATATCCAGCGCGAGATCCGGGCGGTGATCCCCGCGGATGAGTTGCAATTCGTGGTGGAGAATATCGGTGCACCCTCCTCGGTGAACCAGGCGTGGGTCGAGACGACTTCCATCAGCTCCTCCGACGGTGAAATCCTCGTGCAACTCCAGGGCGATCACGGGCCGAGCGTCGGCTATGAAGAGAAGATCCGCGAGATGCTGAAGACGAAGTTCCCCGGCGTACAGGCGTTCTTCCGGCCCGCGGATGCGACCAGCCAGACGCTTGCGTCCGGCGCACCGACCACCTTTGAAGTCCGTTTCATGGGCCGCGATGTTCCCGGAAACCTGGCGCTTGCGAAGCAACTGCGCGAGGACTTCGCGAAGGTTCGTGGCGCGGTGGACGTGACCTTGCGCGAGGTGCTCGATCAGCCCGGATATGCGATCCGCGTCGATCGTGCGCGGGCCGCGACCTTCGGCATCACGCAGCAGGATGCGGCGAATGCCATGCTCGCCGCGCTCGGCAGCGGTGGCTCGGTCGCGCCGAACTACTGGTCGGACCCCTCGACCGGTGCGGCTTACGACGTGCAGGTGATCGCGCCGCCGTCGAACCTCGTTAGCGTGGAGCAACTCCTCAACCTGCCAATCCGCCCCTCCGCCGGTGCTGGCCTGCCGGTTCCGCTGCGTGCCTTCGCGACCGTGGTGGAAAAGCGCGCTCCGGCGAGCGTCTCACGCACCACCCTGCAGCCGACCTTCACGGTCGTTGCGAATGCCTCGGGCCGTGACCTCGGCAGCTTGACCACGGAGCTGGAAGGCATGCTTGCCGGGTTCCGCAAGCAACAGAAGCCCGGCAACAAGATCGAGCTGACCGGCCAGGCGGCCTTGATGAAGTCCGCCTATTCCGAACTCATCGGCGGCCTCGGACTCGCGGCCGTGCTGGTGTTTCTCGTGATGGTCGTGAACTTCCAGTCGTGGACGCTGCCCTTCGTGGCGATCAGCGGCCTGCCGGTGGCGGTGTCGGGCGCGCTCTTCGGTCTGTGGGTCACCGGCACGCCGCTCAGCGTGCCCGCGCTGATGGGCATCATCATGGTGGTCGGCGTCTCCACCGCGAATAGCGTGCTGGTGAGCAGCTTCGCCCGCGACCGCTTCGACGAGGGCGAGACCGCGATGGATGCCGCCATCGAAGCCGCCACCACCCGACTGCGACCGGTGATGATGACCGCGCTCGCGATGATCCTTGGCGTGATCCCGATGGCGCTCGGCCACGCCGAAGGCGGTGAACAAAATGCCCCGCTGGGCCGCGCGGTGATCGGCGGCTTGCTCTTCGGCACCATGGCCTCGCTGTTCATCGTGCCGGTTGCGTTCGCCTTCGTGCGCGCCAGATTTCATCCGAAGAAAGACGAGGGCGAGGAAGCTCTCGAATCCACCGCCATTCCCGAGCCGTCATGATCGCCCGCACGCTTCCACTTCTCTTCGTCGTCTACGCCACAGCTTTCGCGCAGGAGGCAATTACGGTGCGTACCGTGCTTCCGGCTCCGGCGACCGAGGCCCGCACCTTCGACCTGCCCGGCCGCACCGAGCCGGTTGAGCAGGCGCGCATCTTCTCCCGCGCCACCGGCACGGTGAGAGAGCGTCCCGTCGATATCGGCGATCGCGTCAAGGCCGGCGACACGCTCGCGGTGATCGACATTCCCGACATCGACCGTGAGCTGGAAGCCGCGAAGGCCTCGGTCGATCAAGCGGTGGCTCGCGCCGAGATCGCCCGGAGCACTTCCAACCGCACGGCTGGCCTGCTGAATTCGCAGGCCGTATCGAAGGAAGAGGCCGAGCAGCGGCAGGCTTCCGCCGCCGAGTTGGAGGCCGGGGTGCGCGCCGCCAAGGCCGAGGTGGGTCGGTTGGAAGAGCTGCAGAAGTTCGCCGTGGTGAAGGCTCCCTTCCAAGCGACCATCTCCGCGAGGCGCATCGACCGCGGTGACTTCGTGCGCGGCGACTCCGCCACTACCAGCGAGTGGATGTTCCACATCGTGCGGCTGAACCAGCTCCGCTTTGCCGTGGCCGCGACGCCTGATGTGGCGATGCGGCTTTCCTCCGACGCCGAAGCGACGGTGAAATTCGCCGAACTCCCCGGCCGCGCCTTTCCTGCGAAAGTCAGCCGCTCCAGCAATCTCTTCGACACCGCCACCGGCACCATGCGCGTCGAGCTGTTGTTAGAGAATCCGGACTTCACCCTGCCCGCGGGTCTCACCGGCACGGTGGCCTTCAAGCTGAAGCCCGCGCCGGGCACGTTTCTGCTACCGAACAACACGCTCGTCCTGCGCGACGGCAAGTCGCTGGTGGCCGTGGTGGAAGACGGCAAGATGAAGATGATCGACGTGCTGACCGGTCGCAATCTCGGCCCGCAGATGGAAGTCACGTCTGCCGCCTTGAAAGCGGACAGCCAGGTCATCGTCAGCCCGAATGCGATGCTGCGGCCCGGGGACGCCGTCACTGCGAGCCCGCTGGTGGTGGCAGGAAAATAAGGGGTGTGGACGTCCCGTCCACACCGCGTCGACGGAACGTCGACACCCCTAATGTTCCTAACCGAGTTGCCGGGCCGCCTGCAGCGTGTTCTTCATCAGCATCGCAATCGTCATGGGGCCGACGCCGCCGGGGACCGGGGTGATTGCGGTGCACTTCGGCGCGACTTCGTCGTAAGCGACGTCACCGACGAGGCGGTAGCCACTCTTCTTGGTCGCGTCGTCGATGCGGTTGATGCCGACGTCGATGACCACGGCACCTTCTTTCACCCAGTCGGCCTTGACCATTTCCGGGCGGCCTACGGCGGCGACGACAATGTCGGCGCGGCGGCAGATGGCGGGCAGATCCTTGCTGCGGGAATGCGCGACGGTGACGGTGGCGTCCGAGCCCTTCGCCATGAGCAGCAGGGCCATCGGCTTGCCGACGATCATGCTGCGGCCGATGACCACGGCTTCCGCTCCGGCGGTCTTGATCCCGGCGGCGGCGAGCAGGCGCATGCTGCCGGCGGGAGTGCAGGGGACAAAGCCGGTTTTATCCTCGAGCACGAGCTTGGCGACGTTCTCGGGATGGAAGCCATCGACATCCTTGCGCGGGTCGAGCGCGCGGATGATGGCTTCTTCGTCGATGTGTTTGGGCGGCGGGCTTTGCACGAGGATGCCGTGGATGGCCGGGTCGGCGTTCAGCTCGTGGACCACGGCGAGGAGTTCTTCCTGCGTGGTCTCGGCGGGCAAAACGATCTTCCGCGAGTAGATGCCGAGGTCGCCGCAGGTGCGGACCTTCGAGCCGACATAGACGTGCGAGGCAGGGTCGTCGCCCACCAGCACGACGGAGAGTCCGGGCGTGATGCCGCGGGCCTTCAGTTCGGCGACTTCGCTGCGGCACTCTTCGAGCACGGCGGCGGCCACGGCTTTGCCATCAATTACGGAACTCATCGTAGGTCGAAAGTTGGTGCGGCGCCGCGGAGCATGATCTCCTCGAGACGGCGGCGCCACGTTTCGAAGTCATCTTCGGAAAGCCCCCCGGGCACGGCAAGCGCCTCGTCGAAAATGACGCGCACCTTGCTGCCGGGGGCGGGGATCGCGAAACGGTCCCAGGTTTTCAATTCGCGGCAGGACGAATACTCGACATGGATCGGGACAATCGGCGCTCCGCTGGCTTCGGCCAGCTTGATGATGCCGGGCTGGATCACGTGTTTCGGTCCACGCGGGCCATCCGGGGTGATGCACACGTCGGTGTTTTCCCGCAGCGCCTTGCGCATGGCGACCAGCGCGGCCACCCCGCGGCGGGACGACGATCCGCGCACCGAGCCGATGCCGAAGACTCCGACCGCCCTCGCGAGGGCTGCGCCGTCGTGGCTGGCACTGGTGAGAACCACGGCCTGGCGGTGCTTGCCACAAGCCTTCTTCCAGGCGGCGGGCATCGTGAAGATGCGGTTGTGCCACAGGCAATAGATGACCGGGCCGGGTATGCCGCCGGGTTGGGTGAGAGCACAGCGGTCGATGATCTCGAATCGAAGGGTCGCGCACCATGCCTGCATAAGGCGGCCAGCGACGGTGCCGAGCGCGGTGGATTTGCCGCTTTCGCGGACCTCGGAGCGATTGCCGGCCATTAGAGGAAACCTCCCGCATGGAGGGTTTCGACGAGGTACTGCTGGCGGGCCAGCAGGTCCTGATAGAATTCGTGCCGCTGCGGGTCCGGATCGCGGCGGGTGGAGTCGTCCATGGTGACGATGTAGCCGGCGATCTCGTCGAAGCCGAGCGACTCGCCATTGAGCCGGAAATATACCACCGCCGCTTGCATCGCCGCGCCGAGCAACGATCCGCCGGTCACGGCGACCGAGGCGACGGGCACGCCGAAGACATCGGCGAGGAGTTGGTGGAAGGCCGGCCCGGCATCGCGGCTGACTCGCACGCCCGCGGGCTCGAAGCCGAGGTCGCGGAGGCGGCTGAACCCGTAGCCGAATCCCAGCGCGAGACCTTCCGCGGAAGCCCGGGCGAGGTTGCCCGGCGTGAAATTGTCGAGCGTCACGCCGTGGAGAACACCGGTCGCATCCGGGAGGCGTGGCGTGATCTCGCCGCGCAAATACGGCAGGAACAGCAGGCCGTTCGCCCCGGCTTCGGTGCCAGCGAGCGCTTTCTCGAAATCGGCGGCCGACCAGCCGTAGTGGCGGCGGACCAGTTCCAGCGCGGACACGGCATTGGCCATGCCCATGCGGGTGAGCCAGCGGCCGGAGGCATCGCAGAGGATGGCGGCTTCGCCTTGGAAATCGACATTGGGGCGGTCGGACACGGCGGACAGCGAGCCATCCGCCGAGAGATCCGCGACCACGGCGCCATTGCCGGCGGCACCGACCGCGAGCGCGGCGAGGGCCGCGGCCCCCGAGCCCGGTGCGACGATAACGCCATCCGGCAGACCCCACGACCGGCACAGCGCGGGGCGCAGTTGCCCGCGTGGCTGCATCGGGGAAATCCCCGGCGGCAGCATGTCGAAGACGCGGCTGTCGATAAATTCCATCAGCTCGCCGCTCCATTTCCGCTGCGGGACATTGAAGAGACCGGTGGTCGCTGCCGAGCCCGCCTCGATGCCGGCCTCGCCGGTCAGCCAGTAGCCGATGAAATCCTGCGGCGTCATCAGCCGCGCGGCGCGTTGGAAATGATAGGGCTCGTGCTGCTTCAGCCACAGGCACTGGGCAGCGAGCGAACCGGCCTCGACCGGATTGCCGCACAGCTCGATGAGTCCCGGTGCACCGCCGAAAGCTTTTGCGATTTCGTCTGCCTGACGCTGGGCGGACCGGTCGATGCCGAGCTTGGCCGGGCGGACGATGCGATTGTTTTCATCCAGCACCACCATTCCACCGGTCGGCGCGGTGATGCCGATGCCTGCGACTCCGCCGCGGGTGGTGCCGAGGGTTTCGAGCACCTGGCGCATCGCCTGGTCGGCGGCGGAGATCCACGACGCGGGATCCTGCTCGCGATAGCCGTCCGGCAGCCCCTCGACCCATGTGTGGGCGGCCACTGCTTCGGCCGCGACGGTCGCGGCTTCAAGATCCAGTGCCACCACGCGAGTGGCGGCGTGGCCGATTTCAATTCCTAGGAAGTGCATGCCTCGTTGCTCGGGCGAGGGAAGGGGATTCGGTGGGGGATGCGTTAGGCTTTCCGGTAGGGAGGAGCTTGGCAAGCTTGGGCTGAAGGATGAACCGCCAAGACGCCAAGAGCGCCAAGTTTTTGAAGAGGATAAAGAAACCCCTCCCGATCTCCACTTTCATGGTGAACTTGGCGTCTTGGCGGTTCATTTTTCCCCGCGCTTGAATCCCCGCTCACCTGCCCCATCGTCCCGGCGTGAGCGATTTCGAAGAAAAAGTCCGCGAGGCACTTTCGTCACCGAAGAACCAGGGCGAACTCGCCGACGCGGATGCCGTCGGCACGGTCGGCTCGCCCGACTGCGGCGACATGCTGCGGATGTGGCTGAAATTCACCGAAAAAGACGGCAAGAAGGTGATCGACCGGGCGTCGTTCCAGTCCTTCGGCTGCCAGACCGCGATCGCCGTGGCCTCGATGGCGACCGAACTTCTCAAGGGCAAGACCGCCGAGGAGGCACGCGAGCTTTCCGCCAACGAGCTGACCGGCGACCTGGGACCACTGCCGCCGATGAAGATCCATTGCGGCCAACTCGTGGAGGGCGCGCTAAAGAACGCGCTCGACCAGACGCCGGCCGAAGCGCCGAAATTGGTGGGGGCGACCATCTCGGAAGCCATGAAGCAGCCAGCTGGGAAGATCCGGATCGTGCCGTTGGAGTAAGATCCCGGGATTTCCAACTGACACCCGGACCCCTCCTCGCCTAGGCATCGTGGCGTGGGCATCATCCAGGATATTTTCACCTACCCGTTCCGCGGTTCCGGGAAGTACATGATCTTCTTCGGCACGCTGCTGGCGGTGGCGGCCGAGTTGGTGAAGTTCGCGCCTCTGTTCGGTGGCATCGCCTCGCTCATCCTTGCCGCCTACCTGACGGCGACGTATTTCGAGATCATCGAAACGACCGCCACCGGTAGCGATGAGGCGCCGATGTTTCCGAACGTGTCGAGCATGTGGGACGATCTGGTCTGGCCCTTCCTGAAGTCGGTCATCGTGGTGATTGCGTGTTTTTCCCCGGTGCTCATCTACTTCTGGGCAGTGCCCGATGATGCCGTTCAGCCGGTCATCGCTCTCTGTCTGCTGGCCTTCAGCGTGGCCTATTTTCCGATGGCGATGCTCGCCGTGGTGGTCCTCGGGTATCTCGGCGCGATGAGTCCCCATATCGTCTTGCCGTCGATTTTCCGGGCCGGCGGGCTCTACTGGCTGGCCGTGTTTTTGGTGGTTCTAATCGTGATGGCGGAGCGGTTTCTGGGTGGGCTTCTGGTGGGTTCGCCCGTGGTGGGAACGGTGCTGCTGGCCGGGGTTGGGATCATTGCGACCATGCTGAACGGCCGGACCCTCGGAATCGTCTACCGTGAACGGCAGGAGGCGATGGGCTGGATCTAAGAGGGGCTGCCTTTCTTTCTCGCCCTTGGATAAAACGGTGGCTTTCTTCCGTAGCCATCCGATTCACCCGACTGCTGCCCTGTGCTCGAACTCAAGGACGTTTGTTTTACCATCAAGAAGGACGGCGAGGACGTGAACCTCGTCGACAAAGTCACCATTCAGATCCCTCGCGGGCACTTCATGGCGATCGTCGGCCCCTCGGGCTGCGGCAAGACAACCTTGCTGAAGACCATCGCTGGCCTGAACCCGGAGTCTGCCGGGGCGCTGTTCTGGGAGGGGCGGAATCTTTCCGAAGAGGGCGACCTCGACCCCTCCGAGATCGGCTACGTGCCCCAGTTCTCGATCGCCTACGATCCGCTCACTGTCGATGAGTCGGTCGAGGCGGCGACCCGCTTGCGGGTGAAGACGCGGGACATGGAGGAGCTTGACCAGCGGATCGACCGGGTGCTGGAGGAAGCCGGGCTGACCGCTATCGCCGACCGCCGGGTGAAGGTGCTTTCCGGGGGCCAGAAGCGCCGGCTCGGCCTCGCGATGGAGCTGGTTTCCGACCCCAAGCTGCTGCTTTGCGACGAGGTGACCAGCGGCCTTGACCCGCGCTCGGAGCGCGAAATCGTGCGGCTCTTGCACGACCTTTCCCGCCGCGAGGGGCGCATCGTGCTGTCGGTGACGCACTCGCTGGCGCACCTGGAACTCTACGATTCCATCCTCGTGCTGCACGAGGGCCGGGTGGCCTACCACGGGCCGGCGGACCAGTTGAACCACTACTTTTCAGTGCACGACACCGAGGAGGTTTATCCCAAGCTTGCCACCCAGACGTCCGAGCGTTGGCAGAGCTCGTGGATGAAGCACCGCGGACCCTACTACTCGAAGCTGGAGCGGAATCGGACCAAGCTGGTCGATTCCGGCGGCCTGCATCTGCCCGCCGCGCCGGAGCCGGTGCCGACCGAGGAGCTGGAAAAGGACAACGACAAGGAGAAGGAGAAGGAGACCGAGAAGGACAAGCCCCAGCCGGAGAAAGTCCGCACGCCGGGATTCTTCGCGCAATTCACCACGCTGCTTTCGCGGCGCTGGCGGATCTTCTTCCGTGACCGCGGGCAGGTGTTCCTCCAGCTCGCCATCCTGCTGTGTTTCCCGGTGCTGGTGACCCTCTTCTCCGAGGACGCCAATGGCCAGATCGCGAACCTCTCCGACACCCGCCAGACGAACATTCAAGTCGACATCAATGAGCAGCAGACGGTGAAGCAGGATCAGGTCCGGGTTGGCTCGGCGGTGTCAGGGATCATCATGTTCCAAGTCATCCTGCTGTCGCTGATGGCCTCGAACAACTCGGCGCGTGAGATTGCCGGCGAGCGGCCGATTTTCGAAAAAGAGAAATTCGGAGGCCTGAGGCCGACCGCCTATCTGGCGAGCAAGCTTGCGTTCCTCGCTTGCCTGGTCCTTGCCCAGTCACTGTGGATGGCTGTTTTCGTGAACCTTTTCGCGCCGTTCCGTGGAGGCGTAGGGGGGTTCGAGAGCCACATCATCTTCCTGCTGCTGGTGAACGGGGGGATGACCGCGGTCTGCCTGGGCATTTCCGCGCTGATGCGCACGGCCGAGCAGGCGTCGCTTTTGTCGATCTATCTGGTTGGCTTCCAGCTCCCCCTCTCAGGGGCGGTGCTCGCCCTGCCGGAGGGGATCGAGGTCTTCACCCGGCCGTTCATTTCCGCCTACTGGGCGTGGTCCGGCAGCGTCGGCGCGCTGGAGCCCAAGGTCTTGGAAGCGGTCAAGGCGGTCGTCAGCACCTCGATCTCCGCGCGGGAGGCATGCATCTACACGCTGGGCTTCCACGTGGCCGCCGGATTGATCGCGGCATGGATCGGGACCCGGCGGCACCAGTGGGACTGAGGGAAAATACCCACCGAAAAGCCGGGAAAAGTCGTGAAACACCCGGAAAATCGTGGAAAGTTGCCTGCACAGGGAACGTTTAGTGTCTGATACTTCGACGAAACCCTTAATTTTCTCATGGCTCGACGCGCCAGTTCTGGAATCAACCCCGGCCTTCTGATCGGGATCGCCGCTTTCGTGGCTGTCGCCTTCTTTGGCGGCAAGGCCTTCCTCGGAAAGCAAAAGGACGCCTTCTCCAACATGGCGTCCATCAACATGTCCGACGTGATGGATGGCGTCTCCCTGCGCGACAACGAGTATGTCGTCGAGGGCACCGTGGATGAGAAATTCATCAACGGCAACAACCCGAACCAGGTGGTGAGCTTCAAGGTGAATTCGCCTTCCGGGGATCAATTCCTCGGCGTCGAGATCCCTGCCAACCTGACCAAGTTCAACATCGAGCGCGCCCAGCGCTACCGCATCAAGGTCCGCATCCGGGAAGCCGGCATTGCCGTTGCCACCGGCATCAACCCCCTCTGACTTGCCGCCATGAAATCCTTCATTCCCTTTGCCCTGCTCGCCACCACCGCCATCGCGCCGGGTCAGGTGCTGCACCCGGATGCCCGCGACCGCGTGACCAATCCGCCGCAACAGCAGTCGGACGACACGGTGATCCAGCGCCAGCCGGAGCAGAAGAAGCCCGCGGGTTCCCCGTTCGGGAGCGAGCTGCCATTTTTCGACCCGTCCTCGGAAACCGTCGCGTGGAACGGCCACAACTGGGCCGCCACGGACAACCGTGCCCTGGCTGCCCGCTTCGAGCGCTATCTGAACGAGCCGGAAGACCATTCCGACGATGCCCGCGCTTACCGCGAGACCATTGATGCGATCCTGGAACTCGTGTCACCGCATCATGCGGGCGGGCCGGACTTTTCTGGAGCGGTGAAACTGCTGCCGCGGGCCTCGTCGTTCCCCGGCGATGCCAAGCTCTGCGACTCGCTCACCCAGGCGATCTACGCCGCGGTGCTGGCGAAAAAGGACATCGCCTCCACCCGCGCGCTCACCAACGCGATCGAGGAGGAGAAGCAGCGCCTGATCGAGAAGTCCGACTGGAAGGCCGCCACCGAGACCGACCCCGCGCTCAACGAAACCAAGAGTGCTGGCGGCGGCGGAGGAGGAGGCGGCGCTGGTGGCGGAGGCAACAAGGCCCCCGGCAAGGCCAAGGGACCGGCGGAGAACCCGGGTCGCGGCATCGTTTCGCTCGAATACCTGGACTCGGTGAAGCGCATCGCCGAGATCGAGGCGCTCAAGAAGGCCAACACGGCCAAGAACGAGATCCAAATCACCCAGGCCAAGGTCCAGTACCAGGCACTGATGCTGCAGTTCTTCGTGCAGCGTCGCTTCGAACACGTGGTGATGTCGGCGCGCTTCTACCACCAGGTTTTCAAGGACGGCGACAACCGCCTGCACATCGACAAGAAGTCGGAGGTCAACAAGCTCTTCACCGAAAGCCTCGGTGCCAGCCCGACCGTGGCGGCGCTCGACTCGCTCGCCAGCGAGGCCATCCGCGACGTGGACCAGGGAGTGGAGGCCTTCACGTTCCTTGTTGAAAAGAAGGAGTATCAAAGTGCCGCGAAGCGCCTGAGCGAAGCCTACGCGGTGGGCGAATACATGCCCTCGATCCGGGTCCTGCCGCGCGAGCAGAAGCGCCAGGTGCTCGAGTTCGTGCGCGAGTCCTACAAGCTCATCGCCGCGCTCGATTCCAAGGACTACACGACCGCCGGCGACCTGACCAAGAAGCTCAAGGCAATGGCCGGCGACTTTGACGCCACCAAGCCGGAGGCCGCGATCGCGACCTACACGCGGGTCAGCAGCATGCACATCGATTCTGCCAAGCTCGCCGCCTCCAAGGGCGACAACGACAAGGCCGCCCAAGAGATCAAGAACGCGATGGAGGTCTGGCCGCAGAACCCCAAGCTCGCCGAATTCGACAAGCTGGTCGAAGCCGGTGGCGGCATGGCGATCGCCAAGAATGACTTCGACCGTCTGCTCAACGAGCAGAACTACCGCGAGATCTACCGCCGCCAGTATGAGCTCGCTCCGGCCATCGCTGGCGATGCTGCACGCGAGGATGCCTTCAAGCAGATCATCACCAACCTGACCCGCATCGAGGGGGCACTCGGCAAGGCCGCGGAGTTCAGCAAGATGGGCCAGGAAGTGGCGGCGTGGGAGCAGCTCGCCGCCCTGCGCAAGGAATTCCCGGACGATCCGAAGCTCGGGGTCGAGATCGAGAAGCTCGTGTCCAATGGCGAAGAAGTCGGATCCTTCACGCAGGCCTTGAACCGCGCACGCGAGTTCGAGGAACGCCGCGACAAGCAGGTCGGAGCCGCGCTTTCGTGGTACCTCAAGGCACGCTCGATTCATCCGCGCAGCGAGATGGCCGAAGCCGGCATCCAGCGCATGCTCGGGGAGATCCTGCCCGACGGCAGATCGAAGGCCGGGGCGAAGTTGGATAAGGAAGAGTGAGGATCTCTTTTTCCTCGTAGCGGAAGGGCTGCGCCCTTCCGGCTTCTCGCACTCCGCCACCGATCGCCACCCGCGATCACCGGTGCGGACCGCCCCCAGCCGGAACGACGAAGTCGGTTCCGCTACGAAAGATTCCGGAATGTAGCGGAAGGGCTGCGCCCTTCCGGCCGGGCGGGGCTTCTCTGGTGATCCCTACTCCGATTCATCTGGCGAACCGCCCCCAGCCGGAACGACGAAGTCGTTCCGCAACTTCGCTGGCGCGAACCGATATCCCGTGCCGCGCACGGTCTCGATGATCTCCGGCTTGGAGGGATCGGCCTCGACCTTCTTGCGCAGCATCAGCACGTGCTGGTCGAGTGTCCGGGAGTCCGGGAAGTAATCGAGCCCCCAGCACGCATCGAGAAAGGCGTCGCGACTGACCGGCTTGCCCGCATGGCGGTGAAGCAGTTCTAACATCGATACCTCGCGGCGGGTCAGCTCGATCATCCTGCCGTTTCGTTCCGCGCCCAGTGCCTCGGGCCGGACCGTGAGATCCTTCATCGTGAAGACGCGGCCGTTTTCCGGAGCCACCCGTCGCAGGGCCGCGCGGATGCGGGCGATCACCTCGGCGCGGGTGAAGGGCTTGCGAATGAAATCATCCGCGCCGAGGCCCAGCCCCACGACCACGTCGGCTTCCTCGTTCTTCGCCGAGAGGAACAGGATCGGCACGGTGGAATCGGTGGCGCGCACACGGCGGCAGACTTCGAAGCCATCCACGCCGGGCATCATGATGTCCAGGCACAGCAGTTGCGGGCGATGCAGTGCCCACAGCTCCAGGGCCTGCTTGCCATCCGCTGCGGATAGCGTGCGGAAGCCCTCGTCCTCGATGCAGGCGGCAAGCGCTTCGAGCGTCAGCGGGTCGTCTTCAGCAAGGAGGATGGTCATGCGACTTCGGAGTGAACGATGGCGAGGTGCGAAGGTGCTGGCAGATCGAGCTCGAAGGTGGCCCCGCGTTCCGACGAGAGCAGCACCAGCTCGCCGCCCATCCGTCGTGCGAGTTCGCGGGCAATCGCGAGTCCCAGACCGGTGCCGCTGGAGCCTTCGCTCACGCCGCCGTGGACGCGCTCGAAGGCGTCGAAGATCTTCTCGCGGAAACGCATCGGGATACCGGGGCCGTGATCGCTCACCCGCAATTTCAGGCGGTCGTTCTCCATCGAGGTTGTTAGTCCGAGCCAGCCACCGGATGCGGCGTATTTCTCGACGTTGGAGATGAGGTTGCCGGTGATCTGGGCGAGTGCGTCGGGATCGAGCCGGGTGCTGTTAGAAGCGCCGCGCTGCCACTCGACGCAAACCTTTCGCCGGTCGAGCGACGGCTGGAATTGCGCGAGCATGTCTTCCACCACTTGATCCGGAACGCAGGCGACCGGAGTGAGTTCGAGCGTCTTGCGCTCGCTGCGGGAAAATGTGAGCACGTTCGCGACCAGTCGTCCGAGACGGCGGACTTCCTCGTGGATCAGCAACAGCCTTTTCTGCGCCTCCATCGGCCGCGCCTCGAGCGAACGCCCGGCGAGATCGAGATTGAGCAGGATGTTCGTGAGCGGCGTGCCGAGTTCGTGGGACACGCGATTGACGAACGACACCCGTTCCTCCGCCAGTCGCAGTGCCCGGCCCTGCTGGATCTGGAGGAAGATGCCGGCGAGCAGGAGCGAGCACGCGATGGCACCGGCGAGAATCAGCGTGGCGGTATCGTGCGTGGTGCCGGTCTTGAGCCGGTCCCAAGCAAGCACCTGCCATTCGCCCAGGCCGATCCGGTGGGGCAGCACCATGGCTGCGGGACCTGTGCGCTCACCTTGTGGTGTCAGCAACATCTTTCCTCCGGGCCCTTCGATGGCCGCCTGCTCTCCCGCCTCGCGCAGTGGGGCGAGGGGCGCTTCAAGCCACCCGGCAAAGTGCTTCTGGAGCTGCTGATCCAGCTCTTCTTCATCGATGACGAAGGCGACCACTCGGGCGTCTGACGTGCGAATCCAGTGCACGCGGTGTCCGCGCTGAGGTCCCGGCAGCCAGCCCTTGGGAACGTCTCCACCCTCCAGCACTTCCTTGGGCAGCACGACGGTATTGCGGGAGACGATCCGGCCGCCTTCGCCTTCTGCAATCACTTCCGGAATCCGGCTGCTGCTGCCGACTGCGGGCTTTTTGCCACTGATCTCCGACTCCTTGTGGGCGGCGACGAAGACACTGCAGGTGCGGAGCCCGACGAGGTTCTCACAGCGTTTCGCCATCGCCTCATGGTCCAGCCACCCGGACCCGGAAGCGATCTCTTCCAGATGATCCGCATAGAGCCTGTCCAGCCGGTCCAACTCCCCGCGAAGCATGGCCGCAAAGTCGAACAGTCGCGCGCGGTCGACGGGAATCCGGTCCTCCACGGTGCGCTTCGCCAATCGCTCGCCACCCCAGAGCACCAGGGCGGCGGCGGCGAGCATCGGTCCGAAGGTGATCCAGAGGCCACGCATCACTTCTCTTTGACGACTTTAACGATATCACCCGTCACGAAAGAGAACCAGACGCGGTTCGCCGAGTCAGCATCGACCTTCGACACGGGCGGCCGGCTCGGGGTTCCGAGGAGCTGGGGCTGGCCGGAGAGGAGGGTGGTGGCCAAGGTCATCCGCTGGGTTTCGAAGACGGGCATCTCCGCCTCCGAGACGCCTTGGCCCCATTTCACCCGCTCTGCCAGAGTGACGCGGTCGGGAACGATCCGCACGTCGATGACATCGTCATTTTCGCCAATAGTGGGCTCGATTTCCAGGGTGAAGCCCACATTCCGTGTCTCGAATGAGGTGGGTAGCACCGGTGCGGTGGCAGTCGGCGTAGCGGGCGCGGCAGGAGGCGTGGGAAGCGCGGGCTTGGTCCCATCGTTTGGCACCGGGGGAGCCGGTGTCGTATTGGCGGCGTTGCCGTGGTCGAATTCGGTCGGATAAATGTATTCCGAGATGTTCTCCACCATCGCCCTTTCCCCCGACCGCGCCCGGATGACGGAGAAGCTCTCCTGCCTGGCCTGACCCTTGGCAACCCGTGCGGTGATTTCCGCATAGACCTTCGAGTCAGGGAGCTTCTGGTGATACAACGCCGCAGCGTCGGCGAGCTCCAGCGAGAATGTTTCGACGCAGATCGAAACGACCCTCGGCATAAAGGCTTCCCGAGCTGCGGCTTCTTCGGCCGGATTCCGTTTGAAAGGATCGGCGGCGGGTGGTGTTGCTGGATTTCCTTGGGCGTGGAGGCAGGAAAGGGTCAGCAGTCCGGCGAGCAGGGAGCAGGTGGATTTCTTCATAACTCCGCCAGCATCGCAGGTCGGCGGCGTTCGCAGGTCAAATGGATGTCAAAAACACCACGGACCTCCAATTGCGACGATCCTGTCATATTCACGGCCTTTGCGGCCCCTCCATGTGACGCCAGCGTGACACAACTCATGCCGCCGGGGATCTTTCTCATCGACGCGATCGGACCGTTTTTCCGCGGCTGCGAAGGTCGCCGCATCAATTGGTCGAAGATCCCCTTCACCCGCCTGGTCACCACCGGCCCCGAGCGTGAGGCGCAATGGAACGGCATCCGCGAGGACTTGCGCACCTTCACCCGCGAAGTCGCTGCCGCGGGTTTCACGGCGGTCACGCTGGATGATCTCGCGCACCTTGCCGCGCACGCTCTCCATGACGAAGAGACCTCCGGACGTATTGCCGTGCTGCGGGAGGAGTTCGCGGTGCTTTTCGGGATCATCCGCGACGCGGGCTTGGAGCTTTATCTGACCTCGGATGTGCTGCCGGTCTCGCCCGGCGTCGAGGCTTCCATCGGCGATGACCGGGAAAAGCTGGAGCGCTTCTATCAGGAATTGGTGGATGGGCTGCTGCGCGACTTTCCCCAGATCGCCGGCATCGTGCTGCGCATCGGCGAGAGCGATGGCGTGGATGTGAAGGATCCCCTTCGCACCCGGCTTCACGTTCGCAATGCGAAGGAAACGAATCGCCTGCTGCACGACCTGCTGCCGGTCTTCGAGAAGCATGGCCGCACCTTGATCCTGCGCACGTGGACGGTGGGTGCCCATCGTATCGGCGACCTGATCTGGCACCGCCGGACCTTGGCGGACGCGCTCAAGGGCGTCGACTCACCGGCCTTCATCCTCTCGATGAAGTATGGCGAGAGCGATTTCTTCCGCTACCTGCCGCTGAACCGCGCCTTCTTCCGCACGCCGCACCGCAAGATCGTGGAGCTTCAGGCCCGCCGCGAATACGAAGGGGCGGGGGAGTTCCCGAGCTTCATCGGCTGGGACTGCGAGCAGTACGCCCGCGAGTTGCAGGGCGATGCGAATCTCGCCGGCATCTCGGTGTGGTGCCAGACCGGCGGTTGGCACCGCTTCCGCCGGCTCGCGTTCCTGGAAACTGACGACCGTGATTTCTGGCTGCGGCTGAATACCTGCGTTGCGCTGCGGATCTTCCGCCATCGCGAATCCGTGGAGGATGCGGTCGCGCATGTCGTCGGCGTTGAGAAGGCTCCGGCGGTGCTCGAACTGCTACGTCACTCGGAGACGGTGGTGAAGGAGCTACATTACATCGGCGAGTTCGCTTCGCAAAAGCTGTTCTTTCGCCGCGTCCGCATCCCGCCGCTGCTGCACGTTTACTGGGACTGCCTGTTCATCAATCATGCTGTTAGAAAAGTGCTGCGGCATTTCGTGACCGACCCCGAGCGCGCCTTGCGCGAGGGCGAGGCGGCCTACGCGTTGTTTCCGCGGATGATCGAGCTGGCGCGTGCGGCGGACTTGCCGGTGGCGGATATCGAGCATTGGCGGGACTTCTGCCACCTCGTGCGGCTGGCGCGGCGCTACTACTTCCTGCCCTTCGAGCCGGAACTGGCCGAGCGCATCCGGGCATCGAAGAAGGCCTACAAGAAGACCTGGCCGAGCGAGCGGCGGCAGCGCTACCGGATTAAAGTCAACTTCGAGCCGTTCAAGGTGAAGCGGCAGACGCTAGGCTGGCTCTCCTCGCTCCTGCTCCGCCGCCAGCGCGGCTACCGGCTGATCGACCACGTCTTCACGCTGAACTTGCTCGGCCTGATCTTCCGGCTGTTCCGCCCGGGGAAAAGCAAGGCGGTGCCGAAGTTCCTGCGCAAGTCGGCGATGGGGGTGGAGACGTTGTTCCGGTGATGGGTATCACTTGACGTTCAAATCGCGGCCCGGCAGTTACTGCGGTTGTGAAAGCGCTTGGCATGGTGTTAGCGGCATTTGTGGGTCTTACACTCACGGTGATCGCCGGCCGAGGTGATGGCGGTCCACCGACGGCACCTCCATCAGACACAGGGGGTGGCACGACCGGAGGGACCGTCCCGGAGCCTTCGGTCCCGGAATGGAAGGCGAGGATTTTGGCGGCCTATGCCGATGGGACCGTGAGCCGTTCCGAACGACGGGAGATCAACCGATACCTGCGTTCCATGCCGCGGCCCGAGCGATTGGGATACTTGTTGTCTTGGGCCCGATTGAAAGTGCAAGTGGCCAGAATTAGGGATCCGGCTGTTGTTTCAGGTGTGGTTGCTGCGTGGGCACATTCCGATCCCGCCGGCGCGGCGGGGTGGTTGAGCCATCTCCCGGGGCGATAGAAAGCATGGTTCCGGCGCTAGAGCGCTTTGCTTTGAAACGAAGCCGCCCAAGCCGGGTTCGGGCAAAGAAATTGAGCCGCGAAATAACGCGAAAATACGCGAAATCTGTTAGAATAGAGATCTTTCAATGCCTTTAGATTTCGCGCTTTTTCGCGTGATTTTGCGGTTCACTTCAAACTTCCGAGTTGCCCGAAAAGCCGGAACCATTGGTCGCGAATCAGTGGCTACGAAATTTCGGAATATGCTCTAAAGGGGAACCTCATGGTACTCCAGCGCCCACTCCTTCATGAAGCGGACGCGGTTTGGCTCGATGCGATAGACCACCAGCTCGGGATTCTGGGGCGTGCCGAGATACATCCGCAGCAACGGATTCTTCTCCCAGATCGCGTCTAACAGGGAGGTGGCCGTTTCCACTACCGCGGTGCCGGTGATGCGAACCTGATGATGGTGCTCGTCGAGGTAGCAGAGTTCTCCCCGCGAGTTGGCCGCGATCTCGCCGGTCTTGTGGTAGCTGCGGAGATTCGCGACCCACACGGTGAAGCGCTCGACTTTCACCGGCGAGACTGGCCGTAGCCGCGGCTGGCCGTCGTCGTCGGTGGCGAGCATCGGGAACTTGGCCGACTTCATCGTGGCCATCGCCAGTTCGGGAAGCTGCGCGGGATCGACGGGTTCGGGTTGCGGCTTTGCCATGATTCCAAGATCCACACGGCGGCGGCCTTGAGAAGCGGAACTTGCCGACGTCTCCCGGCTTTGCTGGAATGACGAGTGTTCCGTGAGTCGGTGCGCTTGCTGCGGAAATAGGAACCGCCAAGACGCCAAGTTCGCAAAGTAGATGGTTCACTTCAACTCCATTGCCTTGGCGTCCTTTGCGTCTTGGCGGTGAAAAATCCTCTCCCGATCCTGTTATCGATGAAACCCTCGCTCGCCTTTCTGTTTTGCCTCGTCGCGCCGCTGGTCGCGGAAGAACGCCCGACCTTCTATCCCTTCGATATCACGCTCGGCGGCACCAAGGCGGAGATGAAGGCCGGCAACGAACTCTTCGCCGAAGTTGGCAAGCCCGTCACCGCCGATGCCGTGCTCGCGCTGGAGAAAGAGGTGCCGATGCTCATCGTGAATGCTTTCCCCTGCAAGGAGGACGGCACGGTCGAAGAAGCCCAGGCCGCGGCGATCATCTTCGCGAACAACGTCAAGGAGGTGAAGCTCGACGCCACCATGGACAAGAAGAAGCTCGCTCCGGGCACCTACCTCGCCAACGTGGTTGCCGAGGGGAAGACCTCGCGCATCGTCTTCACCGTGGCTGCGCCGGACGCGAAGCCGAAGGTCGATTTCTCGAAGGTCCTGGGGTTTCTGAAGAAGAAGGCGGGACAGTAACCTTTCCCGCGCAAGGGGCGGAACGATGAGCGGGCGTAGCACCGTTGCTCCGACCGCACCTAACGGAACGGCGCAGCCGTTCCGCTACCCACCCACCTTCAAGCTCATCCCCATCTCGCGGAAGATCCGGTCGCGGGCGGCGAGGTAGCCGTGGGAATCGAGGTCGCGCGGGCGGGGGATGTCGATCGGGAGGCTGAGCTGTACCGTCGCCGGGCGGCGGCTCATCACCAGCACGGTATCGGCGAGCTGCACTGCTTCCTCGATGTCGTGGGTGACGAACAGGATCGTCTTCTTTTCTTCTTGCCAGATCCGCACCAGGTCGGCCCGCATCTTAAGGCGGGTGATGAAGTCGAGCGCGCCGAAGGGCTCGTCCATGTAGATGATGTCGGGCGCCGAGGCGAGCGCGCGGGCGATCTCGACGCGCTGGCGCATGCCGCCGGAAAGCTCGCGCGGATAGCTCTTCTCGAAGCCGGTCAGGCTGACCATGTCGATGTAGTGGCGGACGATCTCGCTTCGCTCCTTCTCGCTCTTGTCGGAAAGTCCGAAGCCGACGTTGTCCTCGACGGTGAGCCACGGGAACACGCCGTTTTCCTGGAAGACGAAGATGCGCTTGGGATCCGGGCCGGTGACGGGCTTGCCTTCCACCACGGCCGTGCCGGAACTCTGCTTGAGAAATCCGCCGATGATATTGAGCAGCGTCGATTTGCCGCAGCCGGACGGGCCGACGATGCAGACAAACTCTCCGCGCTTCACGCTGAGATTGACGTTCTCGAGCACGTGGACCTGCTCACCCTTGCGCTTGCCGGGGAAGGTCATCCAAAGGTCGCGGACTTCGATGGCGTGGTCGTTGGTCACGTCAACCTTCGAGGTGGGGAGTTCGCTATTCAATGTTACGGAGGCGTTCATTTGTTGGCATAGCCCCAGCGGACTTCGTCGAATTTCTCGAGCTGGCGCACCGCGAAATCGAGTGTGAGACCGATCAAGCCGATCATCACCATGCCGGCGACGACGAGGTCATAGCGTTTTCCCGCATTGCGCGAATCGATGATCAGGTAGCCGAGGCCGGAATCGACCGCGATCATTTCGGCGGCGACCACCACCAGCCATCCGATGCCCAGTGAGATGCGCAGGCCGGTCAGGATTTGCGGCAGGCATGCGGGAAGGATCACCTGGCGGAAGAGTTGACTGTCCTTCAGGCCAAAGTTGCGCGCCGCGCGGACGTAGACGGGCTGCATGTTGGCCACTGCCGCCGCGGTGGAGGTGATGATCGGGAACACGGCCGCCAGGAAAATCAGGAAGACCGATGCGACATCGGTGACTCCGAACCACAGGATCGCCACGGGAATCCAAGCGATTGGGGAGATCGGCCTGAAGATTTGAACCACCGGATTGAATGCAGCGGAAGCGGGGGCGTACCAGCCCAACAGCAAGCCGAAAGGCACCCCTAACAAAGTCGCCAGTCCCAAACCCCACGTGACCCGGAACAGCGACGCCATCGTGTATTTGAGCAGAACGCCTTTTTGCACCAGTTCGATGAGGCCGAGGACGACCTGCCACGGTGTGGGAAATATGTCGCTGCCGGTAAGTTTCACGGCGAAGTGCCAGGCGAGGAGGAAGAACGCGGCAACGCCAAGCGGGAGGGTCAGTTCTTTCTTCATTTGCCTGCTTCGAGATCTTTTAGCGCCTGCGCCGGTGAATAATCATACGCCTTCTTCTGCGACTCGACCGCCTCGCTGAAGCGAGTGTCGGTGTAGTCTTCAAAATGGGCGGTACCTTTGAGGATACCGGATTGAACACCGAGCTTCTCGATCTCCTCGAAGTTCGCGCGTTGCAGGGCAAGGTTGCTGTAGGTCACGCGATCGGGCGGCTTGCTGAGCACGAATTCCAGCAGGCGCGGATGCTGATTGTAGTAGCGCTTGGAAACGAACTGCGCGGTCGCCGAGCGGTTCTCGGGGCCTTTGTCGATCCACATGCCGCTGTTGGCGATGCCGCTGACGAGCTTCTGCACGCGGTCGGGATGGTCGCGGATCTCATCCTCGTGCACCGCCAGCACGCAGGAGATGAAATTCGGCCAGATGTCCTTGGTCAGATAGAGCACGCGGCCGTAACCATCGAGTTCGCACTGGCCCATGAAGGGTTCGCCGCTGGTCACCGCATCCACCGATTTCGAGTAGAGGCCGGCCGGCATGTCCGGCGGTGGCATCTCGATCAGTTTGATGTCGTTGATGCTCATTCCGGCGTTGTTTAGCGCGCGGAAAATCAGCAACCGCTGGTTCGAGTAGCGGTTCGGCACGGCGACGGTCTTGCCGCGGAGGTCGGCGATGCTGCGGATGTCCGAGTCCTTCTGAACCATCAGCGCGGTGCCGTCGCGGTGGCCGAGGTAGACGATCTTGATGGGCACACCCTGCTCGCGCAGCGCGATCGCCATCGGCGCGAGGATGAAGGTGGCTTTGGTGTGGCCGGAGATGAAGGCCTCCTTGAGCTCCGGCCAGCCGCTGAATTTCATCGGCTCGTACAGGCCCTCACCCTCGAGATTGCGATTGATGAAATCGGTGACCGGGCAGGTCAGGTGGCAGGTGACCGGCAGGAAGCCGATTTTCATCTTCTTTTCCTCCTCCTTTTGAAACCACTCGGATGGCTTCATGTTCAGGTATACATGGCCGACGGAAACGGCCGTCACCCAGAGGATTGCGGCGAAAGCGAATGTGCGGCGGAGCGTCATCAGGAGAGTGTCTTGCCGCAAAAAGAGGAACCCGGCGGCTCCGGGCTTGGCAATTCCTTTGTAGCGCCAGAGGTAGCGGTGAATTGCACTTTCGACGGGCGCGGAGATTGCTTGTTTCCGGGCCTGCGGGCTAAAATCGCCGCGTTCCCCGACTTCCTTTGGAGATGCCACGTCTTTCGAAAGATCAACATTCCTTGCTGGCCTCCACCGTCGACCGGTGGCTGAAGAAACACTATCGCGACCCGATCGACCTTCCCGCCTTGGCAGGGGAGATCGGGATCACCCCTTTTTTGCTCTGTCGACTCTATCGCGAGCGCTCCGGGAAGACCCTCCGCCTGAAGCAGCGGGAAATCCGCATCACCCACGCAGCGAAGCTTCTGTCCAATGGAGAGCGGAAGGTCGGCGATGTCGCCCGGGCGGTGGGCTATGGAAGTGTGAGCCACTTCACCAAGGCCTTCCTTGAGGAAAAGGGGACGCTTCCGAGCATTTGGAAAAGCCGGCCACGGATCGTCTCCGTTCCGGAAACGGCGGGCAGCCTGCCGCCACCCGGGCTCACGTTTGTCAGGGCGACCATGGGAGAGGTGCCGCCGGAGCTTTCCTACGAGTCCGGGCAATGGATGCCTGCGCGCGCCGATCCTGCGCCACGGGCCCGCGCGGGACGAGGTTCCAAGCGCTCCGGAAAGCGATGGCAGGAAGGGAACGCCTTTCTCGATTGAGCCCGGCTCAGTAGCCCTTCGCCGGGTCGACCCGGTTCTTGAGCGCCAGGCCGCGGGCGAACCGGGACAGGTTGGTTAGAACCAATTCGTCCTGCCGGTCGGGCCGCTGGTCCGACGCCCAGGCCACGTGGGGCGTGATGACGACATTCGGCATCTTCCACAGCGGGTGATCCTGCGGCAGCGGTTCGGGGTCGGTGACGTCGAGGCCGGCTCCGGCGAGCTTCTTTTCCTGAAGGGCCTTCACCAGGGCGTCGGTGTCCACGATCTTGCCGCGCGAGACGTTGATCAGATAGGCCCCTTTTTTCATCGCGGCGAATTGGGTGGCCCCGAGCATTTTCTCCGTCTGGGGGGTATGCGGGACGCAGCTCACCACGACATCGGCGTCGGGCAGCAGTTCGTCGAGTTCGTCCGGCTTGCCGCTACGGTCGAGGGTCTGGGAAATCGGCAGGTCCTTGGGGTCGATCGCAATGACTTTCATGCCGAAGGCCTTGGCGCGCTCCGCGACCTGGGTGCCGATCCCGCCGTAGCCGATGACCATCAGCGTGCGGCCGCGCAGCTCGATCATCGGAAGCCGGGCATCGTTTCTGCCCCAGGCGCCTTGATCCTGTGCCCGCTGGAAGGCGGCCAGGTTGCGCGTCAGGGAGAGCAGCAGCGCGAACGCGTGGTCGGCGATCTCGGGGCCCTGCTGGATCTTGAAATTCGTCAGCGTGACCGAGCCGTCCTTGATCTTTTGCAAGGCGGCGAAGCGCTCGATGCCCGCGCCGGAAATGTGGATCCAGCGGAGCTTCGTGCCGGCTTCGAGCAGCCCCTCGTCCGGCGAACCGATGTAGCCTTCCGCGGCGGCGATCTTTTCCTTCGCGTCGCGCGAGCTGCCGTAGAAGTCGAACTTGAGCGTGGGGTGCTCCTTGGTGAGACCGGCGACCTCGTCCTTCATCGACTCCGGCAGCAGCACGGACTGGGCGGACGCGGTGCCTAGCAGGCAAGCGAGGGCGAGGGCGGCTTTCATGATCCGGAGCTATACGCGAGCGATCCCGGCCACGAAACAAGGAATCACGAGGGAATGGGCTCCAGGTCGGCGGTTTTGATGATCTCCCACTCGCCATCCTTGCCGATCTTCATCACCCAGTCGTGATATTTCAGGAGCGTCGAGCGGTGACCGACGCTGACGTAGGTGTAGCGGTGCTCGCGGAGGTAGAGGTAGAGGTGTTCTTCATTGGGCTCGTCGAGCGCGCTCGACGATTCGTCCAGGAAGGCGATCGCGGGCTTCTTCATGAGCAGGCGGGCGAATGACAGCCGCTGCTGCTCGCCCAAGGAGAGCATGTTCGCCCAATCGGCCTCGCGGTCGAAATCGCCGTCCACCCGCTTGGCCAGTTCGGGCAGGTTCACCGTTTCGAGCACCTCCTGCAAGGTGGCGGGGTCGGTGTCGCGCCGGGCTTCCGGGTAGTCGAGCTGGGTGCGCAGGCTTCCGGGGACCATGTAGGGTCGCTGGGGCAGGAACATCATGTTCCGATACGGCGGGCGGCCGATCTTGCCCTCGCCAGAGTTCCAGAGGCCGGCGATGGTACGCAGCAGGGAACTCTTGCCCGAGCCGCTCTCTCCCATGATCAGCAGGCTCTTTCCCGGCGGAAGGCGGAAGGTGAGATCGCGCAGCAAGATGCGTTCGCCGCCCGGCGTGGCCACCGTGAGATTCTCCAGCGCAATCGTGCGCTTCTCCTCGCTTATCTCGATTTGCTCGTCGGTCTCGGCTTCGAGGTCGTCTTCTACGTCCCGCTCGTCGAGGAATTCCCACAGCGATCCCAAGCGGGTGACGCCGGCGGCGAAGGCGCTCAGCCTTTCGAACTGGGTGATGAAGAGCGACACCGCCGCGAGGAAGGCACCAAAGGCACCCATCGCTTGGGGGATGGTGCCGAACTCAACCTCCCCCCGCAGGAAGAGTGGCGCGACAATCGCCAGCGGCAGGATCAAGGCGAGCGAGTTGTAGCCGGTGGTGAAGAAGGCCAGATTCCGGTTCCACTTGATCAGCACCACCATGTTGCCCACCACGCCGCCGAGCCGCCGCCGCAGGTCGCGCAGCTCCTTGCGCTCGCCGCGGTAGAATGCGATCGATTCGGCGTTGTCCCGGACCCGCACCAAGCCGTAGCGGAGGTTCGCCTCGCGCTCGTACTGGAGGTAGTTCAGGCCGATCAGCCGCCGGCCAATGAGAAAGGCGACCAGTGTGCCGAAGAGGGCGTAGCCCACCAGCACGGCCACCAGCGTCCCGGAGATCATCCACAACTCACGGGCGAATCCGAGGATCTGAATAATCGAGTTGATCACCAGCAGCGAGAACGACAGCGAGGTGGTGGTGAAATTCCGGGCGTCTTCCGAGATGCGCTGGTCCGGGTTGTCGATCTCCTCATGGCCCTGCAAGCGGTAGTAGGCCCGGTTCGAGAAGTACCGGATCATGAAGGTGCGGGCGAGGAAGTCCCGCCAGTTCAGGGCGAGCCGCTCTTCCACGTATCGATAGAACGCAGCCAGCGGAATGCTCGCGGCGAAGGTGCCGATGTAGATCCACAGCGCTCGCTCGAAGCCCTCCGTGTCCTGCTTTTCGAGCGCGGTCATCACGTCCCGCATGACCCGCAGCGAGAAGATCGAGACCCACGTCACCGCGACGGAGAGCGTGATCAGCGTGCCGAGCTGTGTCCACGCCTTGCCCCGGGTTTTTCCGAAGAAGTAGGGGCGGATCAGCCGCCAAAGTTGCTTCCAGACGTGGCGGGTGAACTTGGGAGGTTGATCCATGGACAGTCCCATCCATTCGCCCGGAATGGTGTTTTTCGCGAGCGAAAAGCGTTCAACCTCACTTGGCCGCGCGCGGCAGCGCTAGCACGAAGCAGGCGCCCTTTCCCGTCGGTGCGAGCTGGAGGTCTCCTCCACCGGCGCGAGCGAGGCGACGCGACAAGGAGAGTCCGAGGCCCACGCCGGGGCGGCTTTCCGCAGCGGCGGCGGCCGACTTGTGGAAGGCGCGGAAGACCCGGCGGCGTTCCTTGGGGGAGATGCCCTGCCCGTGGTCGCGCACCCGGAGTTCGAGGAAACGGCCGGCGGCCGCTGCTTCCAGATGCACCTCCGGTGGCACCGAGCCGGCGGCATACTTCGCGGCATTGTCGATCAGGTTGAAAAGCACGTGCTCCACGGCAGCGACGTCGGCTTTCACGATGGAGTGCCAGGCCGGTGCGGAGAGGTCGGTTTGCAGGGTTAGGCCCGCTTCTAACAATCGCTCTGCAAGGCGCTGGACCATCGGCGTCACCAAATCGGCGGCGGCGATTTCGCAGGTGGTGGCACGGGCGCTGCCCCGCTCGATGCGCGAGAAGGCGAGCACGTTTTCCACGAGGTGGGAGAGCCGCTCGGCCTCGCGGCGGAGGGTGCGGAAGTAGTCGCCGCGCTTTTCCTCCTTCACCGCCCCGCTTTCCAACATTTCCGAATAGAGCTGGAAGGTGGTGAGCGGGGTACGCAGCTCGTGGGTGACGGCGGAAACGAAGGAGGCGCGCTTTTCGCTCAGCCGCAGCAGACCGCCGACGAGCAGCCAGGCGGCGGCAATGGCGAGGACGGCGGCCGTCCAGCCCGCCGCGAGGGGGAGCCAGGCGGGGCGGGGAAGGCCCGGAGGGGGGGGGGAGGGGGGGGTGCCCGCGTGGAATTTCAGCGGGAAGCTCGCGAGGGACATGCCCGCGCCATCGTCCGGGCCCGTGATGCGGATGAGCCGGGCCGTCGGGAAAAGATCGGCGATTTCAGTGAGGAGCATCGCCTCCAGTTTCGTGGCATCGAGCCACGAGCCCTGGATTGAGCGGAGCAGCGAGCCGTCGGGGCGCTGCCACTGCAAATGACGCAGGAGGAAAAGTTCGCCGCCGATCCATGCGGGCCGCGGCAGGCCGCTGCGCGCGAGGTTCCAGTCTGGGGCGATGTTCCATGTGGAGGGAAGGGTGTTGTTTTGAAGGAAGACCTTGTCCTCGTACTGGTTCTTGCTGACGTCGAGGGCGCTCTTTACGACCCGCCCGCGGTTGCCGAGTTCCTTGCCGTTGGCGAGTACCTGGTACTCCGGGTCTGCTCGCTGCTGCTGGGCGGCTTCCTGGGGTTTCTCCGCGGAGGGCTGGGGAGAGGACCAGGCGGAGGGCATCTCCGGCATCAGCGCGCAGACGGCGGGAAACAGCGGGCCATTCACGGGCTCGACCTTGAGCAGGTTGGCCAGCGGCGTCTCTTCCTCCGGCCGGTCGCGGACCAAGGTGCCGTCCTCCCGGGCCTCGAAGCGCAGGCGCACCTCGGCCTTTGGTGCTTCCTTGGACGGCGGGGAAATCACCGGCCGCTGCGCTTCATCGGCGATCCATGCGGTGGCGGCGGCATCCATCCGCCACAGGGCGAGGCGGATGTTCTCCTGCTGGACCGCACGCGATTCGGCGAGCGCCCGTTCGCGCTCCGCCGAGAAGGTGGCACGGGTGATCGCCGCCATGGCACCGAGCAGGGCGATGGCGCACACCGCCACCAGCCCGTGAACCAGCCAGCCGTTCTTCCGCTTCAGGTTCATGCGTGGAATCTCCACCCCTTTCCTCGGACGGTCACCAGCAATTGCTGGTCGCGGTCGCGCAGCTTGGTCCGCAGGTGCATGATGTGCATGTCCAGCGTGCGCGTTTCCGTGCGCGCGGGGTCGAGGCCCCACACGTGGCGGAGGATTTCATCCCGCGACACGACCCGGCCGGCGGCATCTAACAAATAGCGGAGCAACCCTGCCTCGCGCTCGGAAAGCTCGGCGTCATCGCCATCGTGGAAGGCGATCTTGCCGGAGGTGAGATCGACCTTGGCGCCGGGCAGCTCCCGTTCCTCCGCCGGGGCCGGGCGCTCGCAGGTGCGGCGCAGCACGGCTTCGACACGAGCCAGCAGCTCGCGCACGCTGAAGGGCTTCATCACGTAGTCGTCCGCGCCGAGACCGAGGCCACGCACGCGGTCGTTCTCCTCGCCGCGGGCGGAAAGGATGATCACCGCCTGGCCGGGACGCCTCTTTTTCAGCTCGGAGAGGATCGAGAAGCCGTCGCGTCCGGGCAGCACCAGATCGAGCAGGAGCAGCCGGTAGTTGGCCCGGAGTGCGAGGTCGAGCCCGCCATTGCCGTCGCCGGCTTCCAACGTACGATAGCCGCCGTACTCCAGCGCATCGACCACGCCGCGGCGGATCGCGGTGTCGTCTTCGATCACGAGGATGGTGGTGTCGGGCATAGGCACATGGATTACACGGAAAAGGGAAACGGCGGCAGTCTAAACGCGAGACCGCCGCCGTTCCGTCAAGGCCGTGTAAAATCCGAGGCTGCCCTGTAGGCCGGCCACCAAGGGTTGGTCGTCCGGGCTTTAGCGAGACTCTTTGGTGGGAGGCCTTTAAGCTCTGGCGAGTCCGGCTGAAGCCGGGACAACGTGCCACTTGGATCGTAACCTCGCCCTAGCCCCTACCAGCAGCCTCCCGTGCTCACTTCCCTTCTGCAAGGGAGCGGATCGCCTCCACGGGGACGCAGTTCTTGACCACCATCTGGACCGGTCCTTTGGGAGAGCCGTCGTCGGAGTCGTAGTAGATCGACTCGGTGCTGGAAACCATGCCGACCACCTCGCCGGCGTTGTTGAAGACCGGCCCGCCTGAGGACCCCTTCGCATAGTCGGCGGTGATCGACATCCATGTGGCGGCACCTTTGTCGCCGCGTGCAGGCTGGGCGTGGTAGCGGGAAACTTCGCCCGAGGTATGCATGAAATAGCGGCGTCCCGGGTGGCTGATGACCCGGACCTTGTCGCCGATGCCGGCGGCTTTTCCCAGCGGCATCGGCTGGAAGCCCTCGCCCTTCACCCGGAACAGCGCGATATCGGCAGCGGGATCGATCGCCATGACGGTGGTGATCGGGTAGCATTTGCCCTCGCGATCACAAACGCCCATCGCAGCGCCCTTGGCGTTCGCCAGGACGTGGGCGTTGGTGGCCATCAGGCCGTCCTCGCTGAGGCACCAAGCGGTGGCGACACCACCGGCATGCCATTTGTCGCACTTGTCGCATTTGTACACCGAGCCGACGAGGAAGACCGACCGCGCGAGCTGTTCGTAATCGGAGCTCGCGACCGGTTTCGAGGTGAGTTCGATGCTTGGTTCGCAGCGACGTGCGGCCTTGGCGGACTCGGCGATTTCCGTGGCGGCCGGGATTCCGTCCGCGCCTGCGAAGGCACCCACTCCGGTTTGGAAGGAGCGCATCAGTTGCGCGTCATCAATCACCGGCGGTGCCGCGGGAGACAGAGCCGGGATCAACAGTGCGACCAGAAACAGCGGCTTGAGCGAAAACAGGCGGTGCATGGTACGATAAACGGTGAATCGGCGCACCTTTCCGCGCCGATTCCGCATTTGCGAGCCAAAAGGCCTGCTCAATCGTTGCTGCCAGCCAGCGCGTCCATCAGGTAGCGCGCCGGGCGGAAGTTCTCGATGAGGACCTCGCGCTGGGTGCCGCGCTTCATGCGGACCTGCTTGATGTTGAAGTTAGGCGTCTTGTGCGGCGCGAAGAGGATGTCGTCGTGGGTCGAGTTCTCGTGCTTCTTGAACATTTCCGGCACGATGTCGCCGCCGAGATGGTCGTCGCGACCGGTGGCGAGATGGCAGGTGCCGAGCACCTTCTCATCCTGGATGTCCGCGCCGGAAACCGGTAGCACCTGGGTGCCGAAGCCGAGTTCGCCGAGCGTGCCGGTCATCGGGTCGTCCTGCAGGCGGGCGTTGTGGGCGTCGATGGTGGCCTGATTGCCTTGGATCAGCTCGGACTTGATGATGTTGCGGTTCTCGACCGTCAGCACGCCGAGGGTGCCGTCCTCGTACTTCATCGGGAAATGGCCGCGGGCATCCTGCGGGACGAAATAGACCTCACCGGCCGGCAAGTTCGCGATGTCCGGCTTCTCGCCTTGGCAAAGGCCGTGCGACTTCTGTGCTTCCTGGCCGCCGAGGCCGAGCCAAGCGGTGAGCACGCGACCGTCTTCCAGCGCGAAGTCGATCTCGATGTCGTCCGCCTTGGTCAGGGCGAGGCGCAGCTTTTCGGCATCCTTCGAGACTTCCTCGTAATCCACCGCGAGGCCGGAGCCGAGGATGATGTCGTTTAGTCCGTGCAGCGTCGCGCCGCGGAAACCGAACTCCTTGGCCTTGGCCGTCAGCGGCGCGGTGGCGGAGAAGGTGGAGATGCAGAGGATCAGGTCGTAGTTCGGATACAGGTCCGCATTCAGCGAGAGCTGCTTGCCATCGGTGTCCCAGACCTCGTCTTCCAGGTCGAGGTTCGAGCCGTGGGTGGTCTTGTAGGCGAACATTTCGCCGCCGTTCATCCCGAGGGCCTTCATCGCGCCGTTTTTCAGGCCCTCATAAAAAGCTTCGTGGGCCTTCTTCTGCACCGGGAAACCGGGCTGCTGGAGGAAGGCGAAGTCCTCGATCAGCGAGGCGGGCTCGTCGAAGTCGGTCAGGATGCAGACGCGGCAGCCTTGGGTCGGCTTGAAGACGGTGCCGAGCAGGCGGACCAGATCGAAGGGCGGGAATTCCCGGTTCTCCGGATGGAGCAGGATTTCCTCGGACAAGTAGGCGGGGAGGCAAGCTGACGGAGGCATAGGGCCAAAAACTAGGACGGGTGCCGGGCCGCGCAAGGCCACTTTTCTGTCAGCCGGGACGCGGGTTGGCGCGAATAAGAGGCTCTCGTCCCCCGGAAACGGCGTACCGCGAAGTAGACTTGCCAGGTATGGAGTCGGCCTTTGGGGCTTCGGAAGAATGCGGTTGAAAGGGAGGACGGAATCGGAGTGTCATTGGAAACTTGGTGAGATTCCCGACCCATAATAACTTTGCGTGCGCGCTCGCGATGGGCGCTTTGGCCTGTGTTTCCTGTAATCGCAAGAAAGCGCCACCCCAGACCCAACCGGTCTCCGCCGGTCAATCCGCCATGTCTGACCAAGCTTACTCGAACACCAGCGATTTTCCCCTTCCGGCCGAGAAGTTGCCCGACGATGTGAAAGCACAGCTTGACCCGTGGGTCGCAGGCTTTGTCGGGCTCAGCCGCGAGCAGGCAGGCCAGCGTTTGAGGGACCGGTGGAACAGGATCGAGCGGCCGTCACTCCTGGCGCTCCGGGATACACTGTTGAAGTTCGAGGTTCAGGGGATCTCCAAAACCCACTCGGGTTACGCGATTGAAGCCTATCGCCCCGGATCAGAGGATCCGGGGATTGGCGACTATTGGTATCTGTCAGGTCCCATGGATCACGCGGAAATCTCCAAGCGCCTCGCGCCTTTCGGCTTGGAAGGCAACGAAGCCCTGCGGGACTTCCTCTATTATTTTGGTGGTCTTGGGGAAGACACGGAAACCGCAGGCCACTTCGTTTCCGCAGCTCGTGATTGGGCGGTCTTCGAGAACACGCCTGATTCCTTCATCGACTTGCGGACGACGAAGGGCTTTGACGAGTGGAAGGGCGCGCTGATGCTTTTTCATGCCCGGAATGGCTGTCACATTCTCGTCCGGCGCGATGGCACCGTGGGCTGGTGGGTGATGCAGGAAGCGACGGTGACCACCGAAGCTGTGGATTTCGATGGCTTTATCCGGATGTTCAACAAGCACCGCCAGATCTCCTGGCCATTCGACCCCTATCCCCCGGATGAGGGTGAAGATTGAGCTTGGGTCAGATGCTTGCGGTCAGCCCGCCTTCGCCGCCGTCTTGAAGGGATTCCGCTCCGGCGCCTCATCTTGCTCCACGCAGAGCAATAGTTGCTTGATCAGTGTGTTGAGCACCGGTTGCCGGTGGCGGAGCATCACGCCGAAGGGTTCCGGCTTCGCGCCGAGCGCGGCCTTGGGCTCCAGCGCCGTGCGGCCGAAGGAAACCCGCCTGCACCCCAGCGCGATGGCATCGGCGATCCCGGCGTGCAGCAACCGCAGATAGACCGGCAGCCCGGCCGCGGCCTCGCGGTCGAATCCGATGTGATAGGCGAACGCGGTTTCTCCGTCCGCGAGGGTGATCAGGAAGCCCAGCAGTTCGTCTCCCCGCCTGATCCCGCTGCAGCGCATGCGGTCGCCGGCGGCCTGCTGCAAGGCGGGGAAATACTCCGGTCTCAGCTCGAAGGGCCGGAAGTCCGCGTTGTCTTGCACCGCCCGATAGAGTTCGTGCATGCGGCCTTGCAGGGCGGCGAATTCCGGAACGAGTCCGATCGTGCAGCCCGCCTGTTCGATGGGCTTGAGGACATTGTTGCGGATCCCGGCGCGATATTTCGACGAAAGGCTGGCAAGATAGTCGTCGTGGGATTTCCACGCGGGATCGAGGGTGAGAACCATGTTAGGCTCCGTTTCGACATAGCGGTAGCTCAGGTTCGCCAGCGACGAGACTCCCTTGCGGAAAGGCTCGTGGACGTCCTTGATCAGGACGAAGTGGGTGGTGCCGCGCAGCTTGTCTGACATGCGGACCCGGTAGAGAACCTCCGCCACGCCATGCCAGATGGTTTCTTCCGCATAATCCGGCGCAAAGGCGACGCCATGCTGGCCGTAGCTCAGCAGGTTGCCGCAGGTCAGCACCCGCTGGCTCACCTTGCCCGACAGCTTTTCCAGCGCCGCGCACGAAGACGCTTCCGGCGCGGGCTCCTTTCGTTTCCGCACATGGCAGACGCCGATGTCGGCGAGCTGCATGCAAACCGCGGCGACCGGCCGTTGTCCGGCGTCGGAAATGAGCGCGTAGCGCGGCTGGATGTTGGCGGGCAGCACACCTTCAAGAGCCAGCAGGTAGCCGCGCGACATGAAAAACCCCGCGCCCTCCGTCAGCGAGTTCCAAGTGTCCGCATCCAGCATCCCGATCCGGTCGGCGATGGCATACTGGAGTTCCGCCGGGCCTCGCAGCCGCCTGCGCTCGGCCAGCACGTCGCGCACCGCGAGCGCCTTGCGGATGAGATTCATGGATGACTTTCTGACAGATGCCTCTGCCGGACTCAACACCCGTCCAGCATCTGGGAAAGCGAATGATATTCGGCCAGTTCGTGGAGATCGAAGAAGCCCTTCTTCGATTCCGGGTTGGCGATGGCGTTGGGTTTTATCGCCGCGACTTCGATATCCTTGGCGAGGTCGGCATCGATCACGCCGCCGCCTTGGGGTCAAAGCCCCCCGCCGAGGTCCATGCCCTTGTCGCGCATGTCCTGGAGCACACTGGTCATGTCCTCGAGGGTGTCCCACAGCTCGCGCAGGACGAAGATCGGCGCTCCGGCACGGACGGCGATGGCGATGCAGTCGCTGGGGCGGGCGTCGAGTTCGACGATCTTGCGCTCCATGATCTCGTTTTCGGCCTCGAGGATCAGGCGGGCGTAGTAGATTTCCTTGTCGATCGCCACGATCACCGCGCGGCGGACCTTGGCGCCGAAGGCCTCCAGCGTGAGCAGGTAAAGATCGTGCGTCAGCGGTCGCGGCGGGGTCTCGCCGGCGAGGGCAGCATTGATGGAGGCCCCGATGGCGAGGTCGATGTAGAAGACGATCGATTTCTTCCCGTCCCCCAAAAAGACGGCACAGCCGGCGGGGGTGGGAAGCAGGGCGATGGGTTCGACGCGGACCAAATCAGGCACGGCGCCTTTCTCACCGCATCGCCGTAGCAATCCAAGATGAAAGCGCCGGACTCACGTAAACCGAGCCGAAGGAGATCCCGTCTGAATGCCCGATCCGAACGGGAAAATCGTCCGCGCCTTCGCCAATAACACCCGCCACGAGTGGAAAATCCTGGGGTGAGGAACGGCTTCCGAAGGGCAGGAGGACAACGAAAGGGACGAAATCTCGCGAGATTTCCGATGCCGGTGCTTCGTCTCCCTTTCGACTTTTTCGGGCTTTTCGTTGTTCCGAATTCCGCTTCCCATGCGGGACCGGCCGCTTGACACGGGCGATTTGGCGTGCATTCTCCGCGCTCCCGCCGCGTCGGAAACGTGTCCGGGCCCTCTTACCGTCATGAAAAAGGATCTTCATCCCAAGTACAATCCGGTCGTCTTCGTGGATATGACCACCGGCGCCCGTTTCGTCAGCCGCTCGACCAAGTCTTCCGACAAGAAGGAAGTCATCGACGGCGTGGAACACTCCCTCATCTCGATTGGCATCACGTCCGACTCGCATCCGTTCTTCACGGGCAAGTCGACCTTCGTGGACACCGAAGGCCGTATCGACAAATTCCAGAAGCGCTTCGGTGCGGTCCGCCGCGTCAGCAAGCCGAAGGTTGGCTAAGCCGCTTCTCGAGCCTCGCTTTCCCAAAACGCCCGTCCGCACCCGCGGCCGGGCGTTTTTCTTTTCGTCCGGTCAGGGATTCAAGAATGGGGCTAAGATGGATGGGATGGATGGGATGGCTCGAATGCTGGCCGCTCGCAATCAGCACCACCATCCTGTCTTCCATCTGCGTCAATCTGCGTAATCTGCGGTTGAATTCTTCCGCTGATCCGAGGTGGCTCGGAAAAGGCCAAAAGGCATTTAACCGCAGATTACGCAGATGGACGCAGATTGAGAAGATCGGTGGCGACGGAGTGCACGGGTGGAAAGGATGGGATGGGAAAGGGGGTTCACATCCGGAAACGCTGGGTGATAACAGTCTTCGGCACCGTGCCTTTATCTGCGTCAATCCGTGTAATCTGCGGTGGAATCTTCCGCTGATCCCTAGGTGCCTTGGAAAAGGCCAAAAGGCATTCAACCGCAGATTACGCAGACGGACGAAGATTGAGAAGATCGGTGGTGCCGGAGGAGCCGAACGAAGCGGATGCGCGAGGGCTCTTTGACCAGTCTCTCCGGCATTTCGAACCTATCCACCCATCCAGAAACTCTGGGTCGATCAAAGTCCTCGGCACCGTGCCTTTATCTGCGTCAATCCGTGTTATCTGCGGTTGAATCCTTCCGCTGATTCGAGGTTGCTTCGGAAAAAGCCAAAAGGCATTTAACCGCAGATTACACAGATGGACGCAGATTTAGAAGATCGGCGAAGACGGAGGACCAGAACGAATGGGATGCGCGAGGGCTCTTTCGCCAGTCTCTCCAGCATTTCCATCCTATCTATCCTATCCATCCCGGTCCCAAAATCGGATGGGCTCAGGGATTGAGGAAGTTCGCGATGGTTTCCTGCGCGTGCTTCAGGTTGTCCCCGGCGTCTTCGCCCTGCTCCAGTTTGCCGGCGTGGTCGAAGTGGATCATGAAGAGCTGCTTGCCGTCGTAGGTGTCCTTCATCGAGAAGGTGTCTTTTTCCTTCAGGATCGTGGTCCAAGTGTCGCGGACGTTTTTCCAGTAGCCGTTGGTCTTGGCCCAGTAGGCATTGAAGCCGGTGGCCAGATCGGGGGCCGTGATTTCCTCGTAGCGGTCGACGCCGAGTTCCTTGCCGCGGGTGTGGCGGGTGCCGTCCTTGTCCACCTGCACCTTGCGGTTGTTCTGCACGTGGACCCAGCCATTCGGGGTGATGCTGATCTCTTGGGTGCCCTCGAGGACGTTGTAGTCCTTGCGGATGGTGAACTCTCGACGGGGGAGGGGGCGCGGGCAGTCGTCGCTGCGCCAGGTGGAAAGCCCGCCATCGTGGGTCCATGCGCCAGCCACCTCGTATCGGGGCGAATCATCGACTTGGAAGACCGCCTGCGACCAGCGGCCCTGCGGGTTCGCGGTCGGCGTCTTCTTCCACGTCAGGTCGCCCTGATAGACCTGCAACTCGGGATCTTGCCAGGTCCAGTCCTGCCGCCAGTGCTTCATCACGTGCGGGCCCTCGGTTTCGCCCTTGTCGTTCTTGAAATACATCACCAGCGAGTGCTGGAGGCTGATGAACTCGCTGCGGTCTTCCAACACGGTGACGTTTTCGGTGCCCCACGAGAAATAGGGGCGGGTCGGCTTGAAGTTCTCCGCCAGGCCGAGGGTTTCGGTGAAGTCGAAGCTGACGCGGTAGCTGCCGGACATCGCGAGGATCGCGCGGCGGTCCTGCTCGAGCTTTGAGAGACCGGGCTCCTGAAGTTTTCTCCATGCGTCCTTGGAGCCTTGGAGCAGTGTCACTTCCGAGCCTTTGGTGGTACCGCCGCGCGGCTTCATTTCCTTCCAGTCCATGAACGGCCAAGCGAAGACATGGCCGCCGGCGGCGGCGGGTTCCGGCTTGGGCTCTTGGGCGGGCAAGGTTTGAAGGCCGGCACAGGCCGCGAGCCAAAGGAGATAGGCGGGGCGTTTCATGAGAATCGCGGAGAGCCTAGACGGCTTGGCGATTTCCTCAACGCGAGATCTTGGCGGCTGGTTGCTTCGTGAAAACCCGGTGTGCGGAGCCTGTCGGGTTTCCGAGGGCGATTCCGTTAATCCATGCACCCCGTCATTCTGGCTTCACCCGGTTCCATGCCCGTCATCCGCGCCTTATTTGCCTCCGCCCTTGCCTGCCTTTCGGCGGCGCGTGGTGACCTGACATATGTGGATGCGACGTCCGGCGCGGGGGGGAATACGACCTTGGCCAATGGCACCTCCTACACCCCGCCGCTCAATGGCACCAATGGCGCCGACCAGCAGTGGGAGCAGCGGACGGTGTTTGGCTCGGGGGGAAATGTCTATGAGTCCGGCGGGGAGGGGGGCGAGAACGCGCCTGAGCTGCGGATGAAACTCACGGGGCTGGTGGCGGGGGGCACTTACCGGGTCCGGGTGCATTTCTGGGATGCGGGTCCGGCCTGGCGCATTCGCGCGGGGTTCAATTCGTCGCCGGGGGGCAATACGCTCTTCGCGAACCAAGCGGAAGCGGCGGGCATCGGTGCCACCGGCGCGGTCGCGGCGAGCACCCTGAGCTATGCCTTGGTGCCCACGACCTTCGTGGAGGATGACCGCACGATGTATTCCGCGGACTTGGGCACGACCCTTGCGAATGGCAGCGGTGAGATCCCGGTCTTCATCGATGACCTCGCGCCGGTGCTCGGGGCGAATGAACGCACGTGGTTCGATGGCATCTCCTACGAAGCCGCCGCGCCGGTGAACGCGGTCCGCTATGTGGATGCGACCACCGGCAATACGACGCGCTGGGACGCCACGACCTTCGCACCGGCTGCCGATGGTGTGACCGGCGCGGACAACAATTGGGAGCGGCGAGCGCTTGGAAACAGCGGCACGGTCTTCGAAGCGAACTTCGAGGCTCCGGAAAACGCACCGCTGCTGGTGACCGAGTTGACCGGTCTGACGCCTTCGACCTCCTACGTCCTTTACGCCTACTTCTGGACCGATGGTGGAAACTGGCGGCTCAAGGCATCCGTCAGTGTCGGCGACATCCAGATCAATGGCACGCCGGGAAACCTGGCCGACGACTTCCTCCCCACCACGCCGCCCACGCATTTCGCGGCGAACGACAACGCCGGGGGCACCGCCACGGTGGGCTCGCTGGCCTCGGCCACGACGTTCACGATTGCTCCGCTGGTCACGGAAGGAAATCGCACGCTGATGCACGCAAACCTCGGCACCGCGACCAGCGACGCGGGCGGCTCGATCAAGGTTTACATCGACGACTTCGCCGCCGGCAGCGCGGTGCCGCGCACGTGGTATGATGGCGTCGGCTACAAGCCGGCCCTGGCGCTCGAGCCGGCGCAGGACGAGGACGGCGATGGACTGACCAATGGCCAGGAGGCAACGCTGGGCACCGATCCCTACTTGGTCGATACCGACGGGGATTCCCATGGCGACAAGGTGGAGGTCGATGCGGGCTCCGATCCGCTCAAGGCCACGTCGATCCCGCCGCTGCCAGGCAACGGCATCGGCATCGCTCCGGACGGCGCGTGGACGTGGTTCAATGATGAGCGCGCGATCTTCCATCAGGGTTCGCTCTTCACCGGCTACGTGAAGGGCAACGGCCAGTATGGCATCACCCGCTACGATCCCGCGGCGCATGAGGTCTTTCACATGGTCATCAGCACCGCGGCCTCGCAGCAGCAGGATGACCACAACAACCCGTCGATCACCGTGTTGCCAGATGGGAAGCTGCTGGTGATCTACTCGAAGCATCATGGCGGCTCGCAATTCTATCAGCGCACCTCGCTGGTGCCGCTGCCGTCCACCAATGCCGATTGGGGCCCGGAGATCACGGTGGCGATGCCGAACAACCACACCTACTCAAACGCCTACCTGCTAACCGGGGAAAGCAACGCGATCTACAATTTCTCCCGCTGCGTCAACTTCAACCCGACGATCACCAAGTCGCTCAACAACGGTGTCACCTGGGAGACGCCGCAGCAGATGATCGAGGTCGGCACCAATAACGTGCGGCCCTACTCGCGCTATTGCTCGAACCACACCGACCGCATCGACCTGATCTATACCGACGGCCACCCGCGGGACGTGGACAATTCGATCTACCACATGTTTTACAAGGCGGGCGCGTTCTGCAAAACCGACGGGACGCTGATCGACACGATGGCGAACCTGCCGCTCGACCATCAGGGCGGGCAACGCGGGTCGGTGATCTATCAATATTCCAATGCGGCGTGGGGCTTGGGGCAGGGGCCGGACCACTGGATCCCCGGTGCGCGAGGGTGGACGTGGGATGTTCACTACGGCACTGGCGGGAATCCGGTGTGCGTGTTCCAGGTGCAGACCGGCACCGATGCGACGTGGGCGACCTCGCGGATCTTTTACTACTTCGCCCGCTGGAACGGCACGGCTTGGGAGCGGAAGTTCATCGCTCAAGGCGGGCGCGGCATTTACGCGGCGGAGTCGGATTACGGCGGCGGCATGTCGATCGATCCCTCGCACCCGAACGTCATCTACATTTCCTCGAACGCGGCGAATCCCTTCAACCTCGCCGACGTCAGCAACGTGCCGCTGCGGGCGAATGCGCGCTATGAACTCTACCGCGGTGTCACCACCGATGGCGGGCAGACCTTCACGTGGGAGCAGCTCACCACGAATTCGGAGCGCGATAATCTGCGGCCGATCGTGCCGGAGAACCACGGCTACGAACGCGCGCTGCTGTGGTTCAACGGCACCTACAGCTCCTACACCAACTACAACACGCGGGTGCTGGCGATCATGGAGAACAGCCTCTCGATGCGCTCGTCGAGCTTCGGCGGGAACACCGCCACGCTGACGTGGAACTCCTCGCCGGGTCAGATGTATCGAATCACCGGTTCGGCCGATCTTGCCGGCTTTCCACTGGAGGCGGCCGCTGCGATCGAGTCGCAGGGCGGTACCACGAGCCACACGTTTGCCTTTCCACTGCCGCTCCATAACGCTCCCAAGGCGTTCTTCCGCGTCGAGACCGAGTGAGCGGCGCGGTCAATCTTCCCATCGACAAGTTTCAACCGGGCTTTTAGGCTGTGAAAAACCCTATTTTGAGCGAACTCACGCGCATCCTCGAGACGGCTGGCGGGAACGCACTCCCCATGTCGGCGGAGCTGTTGCCGCTGGTCTATGACGAGTTGCGCAATGTCGCGCGCGCGCGCATGTCGGATCTGGCTCCCGGCCAGACGCTGCAGCCGACCGCGCTGGTCCACGAGGCGTGGCTCAAGCTTTCCAGCGAGGAAGGCCGGGTGTGGAACGACCGCGCGCACTTTTTCCGCGCTGCGGCGCAGGCGATGCGCCAGATCCTGGTGGACCGCGCGCGCGCCAAGTCCACCCGCAAGCGCGTCGTGAACCCGGAGGTCTTCGAGATGCAGCAGTTTGACCTCGCCGATGCGACGCTCGACGAGCGCGTGCTGCTGGTGGACGAGATGATGACCCGTCTAGAGGCCGAAGAGCCGGACAGCGTGCGGCTGATCACCCTCAAGTTTTTCGGCGGGCTCACCAACCAGGAGATCGCGGCGATGGATGGCGTGACCGAGCGGACCGTGGAGCGCCATTGGGCCTACGCGAAGGCGCTGCTCTTCCAGATGATCCGCGATGAGACCGGCGATGAAGCAGCCACCGTCGATTAACCGGCTGCTGTTTGTTGCGGCATCGAACTTTTCCACCGCGGAGGAAAGGCGGGCGTTCCTTGAATTCGCCTGTCGCGACGATGAGGCGCGGCTTAAGCGGCTGGAGGTTTTGTTAGAGGCACGCGGCGAAGCGGAGGAATTCTTCGAGTTCCAGCCGGCGGTGGAGCCGGTCCTCGAGACGCCGGGCGAAGGGGAGGGCGGGCTGGGCGCGCGCATCGGTCCGTATCGGCTGATCGACCGGCTCGGTGCGGGTGGCTGTGGCGTCGTTTATCTCGCCGAGCAACAGGAGCCAGTGAAGCGCAAGGTGGCGCTCAAGATCATCCGGCTCGGCATGGATACGGAGAGCGTGATCGCGCGCTTCGCGATGGAGCGGGAAGCGCTGGCGCTGATGGATCACCCCAACATTGCGCGGGTGCTCGATGCGGGCACCACCGCCTCGGGGCGTCCGTTCTTCGTGATGGAGCTGGTGGATGGCGAAAGGATCACCGACTACTGCGACCGCAAGCGGCTCGGCCTGCGTGAACGGCTGGATCTTTTCACGCGCGTCTGCGAGGCGATCCAGCATGCTCACCAGAAGGGTGTCATCCACCGCGACATCAAGCCGTCGAACGTGCTGGTGCGCGATCATGATGGCCGCGCGGAACCGAAGGTCATCGACTTCGGCATTGCCAAGGCCACCGCCGGCGGGTTCGACGGCGAGGTGACCTACACGAAGGTCGGCCAACTCGTCGGCACGCCCGCTTACATGAGTCCGGAGCAGGCGGAAGGAGGCACGGACATCGACACGCGCAGCGACATTTACAGCCTGGGCGCGATGCTGTGCGAACTGCTGACCGGCCGGGCTCCCTTCAGCCCTGAGCAATTCAAGGACCGCGGCCCCGATGAGATACGCAGCATCTTGCGCGAGGAGGAGACCGGGATGCCGTCGAACCGGCTGCGCAGCATTTCGAAGGACGAGATCGGAACGATCGCGGAGCACCGCGCCGCCGACCCGCAGCGGCTGCCGGGGCAGCTTGCCGGTGACCTGGACTGGATCGTCATGAAGGCGATCGAGAAAGACCGGACCCGCCGCTACGAGACCGCGAATGGTCTGGCGATGGACGTGCATCGCTATCTCAATGAGGAGCCGGTGCTCGCGCGTCCGCCGAGCCGCGGCTACCTGCTGATGAAGATGGTGCGGCGCAACCGCATCACCTTCGCCGCTGGCAGCGTGGCGCTGGCCGGCTTGCTCGGTGGCTTCGGGGTTTCGACGTGGCTGTTCCTCCGCGAGAAGGATGCCCGCGAGGAGCAGGCTCGGCTGCGGCTGGTGGCCGAGCAGGCCCGCGTCAATGCCGAGGAGGCGCGCGCCAACGAGGAAGGACTGCGCAAGAAGGCCGAGGCGGCGGACCTGGTGACTCAGGCGGCCGTGCTGGTGCGCTACAAGGAGATGGCACAAGCCGACGAATTGCTGGCGGCGCTCGTCCCCGATCAGACCCCGCGGTCCCTGGAGGCGGCGGACACGCTGAGGGCGGTGGCGGAGTGGAATCTCACGCAAGGGCGATGGCAGGCGGCGGCGGAACGCTTCAGTGCGCTGGTCCCGGTCATCACCAGTGTGGACCTGACCGATACCGACCAAACCTCGCGGATCCTGATGCCAGCGGCCACCGCCATCAAGGAATGGGGGCAGCCGGAGCAGTACAAACGCTTCCGCGAGCTGGCGATAAGCCGCTTTGCGGAGTCGGCGAATCCGGCGGTCGCCGGACAGGTGGTCAAAGCCATCCTCCTGGAGCCGGCGGACAGCGGCACGCTGAAAGCCGTGACACCCTTGGCGGCGGTGCTGGAGGCGTCAATGAAGGGGGAGGAGATGGAGAAGAATCCATACCTCGCGGGGTGGCGGCAGTTCTCGCTCGCACTGGCTGCCTATCGCCAAGGGTATCTCGACACGGCGGGCTACTGGACCCGGCGGAGTTTGGCCTCGCCCGCGAGCACCGGCTCGCTCACCACGTCGAATCGCATCTTGCTGGCGATGATCGATTTCAAGCAGGGGCGGATTGACGATGCGCGGGCTGCATTGAAGGACGCCCGCCAACAGGTCGGGAAATGGGAGGCCGCCCCCTTCCAGCTTGGAGCGACGGTGGACCTCTGGTTCGACTGGGGGAACGCGCGGATTCTGCTGGGGGAAGCGGAGCGGATGGTGGCGCCGCCGAAAGACTGAGGAGACCCCGGTTTTGTTCTGGGAGGGAGGGGAGGCGTTTGAAGCGGTCCGCGGCACGGGCCGTTCACCATCCGTAGATCCCGCAGGTCGCGTCCTTTGACAGGAATCGATTCAGTGATCCTGTGGGGCACCCCGGAAAAAGTTGCGGAGCCGTGTCGGGGTTTTCGGCGGCTTCTCGTTTGTCCCTTGAATCCCACTTCCTCGGCGTGCTTGCCGAGGACGTCCCCAAGCCCGGGGGACGACTTGATCCCCGCCAAATCCAGAGTTCGTAACCCAATGAAATCCAATAATTCATCGATTTATTCGTTCGCATCGTCCGTATCCCGAGCGGCAGCGATCATGGCTCTCGCCGCCACGCCCGGTGCCTATGCCGTCAGCGCCACCTGGAACGGAACGACCGATGCCACCTGGGCGACCGCAGGGAACTGGAGCGCTTCGCCGGTGCCCGGAACCGCCACCGGTGAGATTGCCACCTTCGCCAATGCCGGTGGAGCGGATGATGTGATCAATCTGGGAGGCGGAGTCAGCATTCGCACCCTCGCTTTCGACAATGCGGCCGCGGCCGCCTACACCATCGGAACGGGCGCGGCCGGCAGCCAAAACCTGACGCTGGAAGGCACGGGCGCTATCACGATGAGTGCCACCGTGGCGGCGAACCAGTTGGTCAATGCCAACGTCAACCTCGGGACCGCCGCGGGAGCGGAGGCCTTTACGATCACCAACAGCAAGGCGGCGGCTTCCAATAGCCTGACCATCGCGGGCGGGATCTCCACCACCCAGACGGGAGCCAAGTCGCTGACGGTCAACGGCACGGGCGTGATCAATATCAGCGGTGCGATCGCCAACGGCAGTGGCACGATCGCCCTCGCCAAAGCGGGTGCCAACGTGCTGACGCTTTCCGGTGCGAACAGCTACTCCGGCGGCACCACCATCACTGGTATCCTGAATGCCTCGAACAACACCGCGCTGGGCAGCGGCAACGTGACCGTCAATGGCGGCGTTGCGGGCAACCAACTCCAGCTTGGCAGCGGCGTCACGATGGCCAATTCCCTGACGCTGGCCGGTGGCGGCGCTACCGCCCAAGGGGCCTTGTGGGTCCCTGCGGGAAGCGCGACTTACGACGGGACGATTGCGATCACCGGTGCGGTCACGGCGGGCGCTTTCTTCGCTACCGGCGGCGGCACGCTTACCCTCAACAACAACATCACCAGCACGGGTCCTGCGGTCACCGTGCGGACCGGATACGTCAAAGTCACGGGTGCCCAGAGCTACACCTCCGGCACCACCTTGGCAAACGGGGGCGCGGCGATTCAATTTGTCCGGACCACGTCCATGCCGGCCACCGGAGCGGTGACCATGACCACCGGCACCACGCTTTCCGCCAATGTCGGAGGCGCGGGTCAATTCACTTTGGGAGCGGGCACCAACACCGCTGGTACGATCGGCGGATTGATTGCCGGCGTCGGCGGTCAAGGGGCTGCGGTCGTCCTTCCGGCGGGATCGCAGATCGGCATCGACACCACGGACGCGGCCGGCACGCAGACGTGGAGTGCCCCGTTCACCACGACGAACAACGTCGGCTTGGTGAAGCTGGGAACAGGCACGCTGGAGTTGACCAGCGGCGGCACCTACACGGGGGGCGGTGCCCAAGGGTTCCCCCTCATTGCCCGCCAAGGAACGCTGCTGCTCAGCGGCGGCACCCACACCGCCAATGGTGAGGTGGTCGTGGGCGGCACCTTCGGCACGGCGCCGGGAGCTCCTGGCTATGACGCCACCCTGCAGGTGGACGCGGGATCGCTTACCACCACGGGCTACCTTTCGCTCGGTCGCGGCAATGGCACCGGAGCCGTTTCCTCCAACCTGACGGTCAACAACGCCGCCACGGTCACCGCGGCGAACTTCAGCGCGGGCTTCAACGTCGCTGCGGCCAATCTTCCCAAGGGTGCGGTCACCCTTAACAACACCTCGGCGCTGACCGTCAGCGGCATCTATCGTTTGGGCGAATCGACCGGGTCGAACATGACGATGACGCTGAACAATTCCGCGCAGCTCATCGCATCCGCGGGAGTCGGCGCCAAGCGCATCGGCGATGCGGGAACCGGTGTTTTGACGCTCAACGATTCCAGCTCGGCTGCCTTTGGCACCGGTCCGACGGCCGGCACGGCTCTCGGGGTCCAGATCGGTGCCGTCGGTGGCAATGGCACGGTCAATATCAACGGCGCGGCCACGGCCACCTTCAGCGGACCGACGCTGTCGCTGTATGTCGGCTATCGCACGGGCACGGGTGTCGTCAATATGACGGGCGGCACCTTGACCACGACCGGCGAAGTGCGGGTCGGTGGTTCGGACGTCAATGGTGCCGACAACGGGAGCGGCACCTTCAATCTCTCCGGCGGAGCGGCGAACCTCGGTGGCGGGCTGACCTTGGGACGCGGCAACAACGCCGCCGCCTTGCTGACCGGCACGGCGAACGTCAGCGGCGGCACACTCACTCCGCAGACCGACATCATTCTGGGATTCGCTGGAGCCGCCGGCACCCTTGGAAAGATGGTGATCAGCGGGACCGGTGTGGTGAATGTCGGCCCTACGGCCGCTAGAACGTTCGTGATGAGCACCTTCGATACCGCGAAGTCCCAGCTCGATATCACAGGTGGATCGCTCAATCTCGGCAACAATTCTTCGATCAAATTCTTCACCGGTAACGTGGGGACCTCGGGAACTGCGGTCGTCAATCAGACGGGCGGCGCGGTGACTTTCTACAGCGATGCCGGCACGACGGTGGGGGGCACGGGCGTGCTTGATCTCGCGGTTTTCGGCTCCGCCACCTCTGCCAGCACCTACAACCTCGACGGCGGCATCCTGACCGTGCCGTCGGTCGTTTCCTCGAACACCGCGGGAACGCGCCTCTTCAACTTCAATGGCGGCACGCTCAAGGCGGCGGTGGACGGCACGCTCCTGAACCTCACCACGACCTCGGCCACCGTCCGGGCAAATGTCCGTGACCTAGGCGCGACCATCGACACCAACGGGCGTAACGTCACGATCCCGCAGGCGCTCGAAGCCAGCACGGTCCTCGGCGACGTCGGTAACGGCGGCCTCACCAAGAAGGGAGCGGGCACGCTGAAGCTCAGCAGCTTCTCCAACACCTACACCGGCACCACCAACGTGGATGCCGGGACGCTGGATCTCGACGGCGTTGTGAACTCGAACGTCGTCGTGAAAAGCGGAGCCGTCCTCACCGGGGTCGGCACGACGAACGGCACGCTGACGATGCAGGGCGGGTCCACGCTTACGGCTTCGACCACCGCGCCACTTCTCACCAATGGCGTTGTTTTCTCAGGTCCGACGAACCTGGTTTTCACCGGCACGCCGTCAAATGGCGTTCCTTATCCCCTGTTTTCTTACGGATCCGGTTCAGTCACCGGTCTATCGAACCTGTCTTCCTCCGGATTCCGCACCAACATCTCCGCCGACATCGCCAACCAGCGGATCATGGGGACTGTCACTACTGCCAATTTGACCTGGAATACCAGCAGCGGCACGTGGGCAGTGAACACCGGCGGGTGGACGGGCGGAGCGACCAGCTATTTCAACGGTGATACCGTCACCTTCAATGAGCGTCCGGCTGCGAGCACAGTGACGCTCAACGGGGTGCTATTGCCTGCCTCGGTCGTGGTGAACAACACCAGCAACCCGTATGTCTTCACCGGGACCGGTTCGATCGGCGGTGAAGCTATCTTGACCAAGAGTGGCGCAGGGGCGCTTACCCTTGCGACTGCCAACTCCTATACGGGCGGAACGATCCTCGGAGGCGGCACCCTGAATCTCGACAACGCTTCGGCGCTGGGAACGGGCCTGCTGACCATCAACGGCGGCACGCTTGATAACACCAGCGGTGACGCGATCGTGATGACAGGCAACTTCCCGCAACTGTGGAATGCCGACATCAACTTCACGGGCACCCATAGCCTCGACATGGGCACGGGCGGAGTGGCCATCGTCGGCACGGTGGAAACCGACCGCGCCGTCACGATTGCTGCAAACACGCTCGGTGTGGGGGAAATCACTTCCACGGCCCTCGGCCTGATCAAGCAAGGCCCGGGCACGCTCACGGTGAACACCTTGGGCATCCAAGCGAACGGCAGCGTAATTGCCGGAACCTTGAATGTGGCTGCCGGGGCTCTCCAGATCAACCGGACGGGTGGTACGGACCCCACTAGCGGCGACTTCACCGCGGCTGGGATCGACGGCACGGGCACGATTTCCAACGGCGCTGCCGTGGAACGCTGGCTGATCATCAACACCGCCGGCAACAATACCTTCAACGGCACGCTGACGAACGGCGGCACCGGTGGGCTCGGCTTCGACAAGCAAGGAACCGGCAGCGTCACGCTGTCCGGAACGCTCTCCTACACCGGCACCACGACGGTGGACGCCGGCACCCTGAGCATCCCGGTGGCGAATACGGGCACGGGCACTGGTGCCTCCGTGAACGCAGGCACCCTGGTCCTGGGAAATCCAGCGGCCCTCGGCACGCCGGCCAATCCGGCGGCTCCGAACACCATCCGGCTGGCGGGCAACGCCGTTTCGACCCTCGACCTCGCGCACGATGGCGGCGGCCCTACCTACGGCTTCGTTTTTGGCACGACGACCAACGCGACGATCCTCGTCAACCGTGCGACGGCGGGCGCTGGTCTTAACCACACTCTGATGACCGTCGGCGCTGCGGGAGTGGGCGCGGGCACCCTTACGGTCTCCAGCGGTGCCAATGTCACCTCCGGAACGAGCCGCCTCACCTTCACCCAATTCGGGCTCGGTGCCGATACGGTGCAGACGACGGTGCTCAATCCCACGACCGCGAGCGTCATTGTGGGTGCCGTTTCGAAAGTGGTGAACGCCACCGCCCAGACCCTCGAACTGGGTGGCACCAGCGTGGACAACCAGATCACCGGCCTGATCGCCAATGGCACGGCCACCGTCTCGGTGGGCAAGTCGAACAGCAGCACTTGGACGATCTCCGGGGCGAACAACACCTACACCGGGGGCACCCGGATTGGCGCTGCCAACGGCGCCGGAGTCCTGCGCGCCACGGCGAGCGGAGCGCTTGGCACCGGCACCATCTCCTTCGACGGTTCCGGCGGCGCTGCCCCAGGCGGCCCTACCAGCCGGTTGGAGCTCTCGAACGGGATCACGCTTGCGAACGCGATCACGCTCAACCAGCGCAACAACGCCAGCGCGGCTATCCTCAACGTCAGCGGCAACAACACGCTCAGCGGTGCCATCGACCTCAATATCGGCGGTAACCGGGCCAATATCCAATCGGATGCCGACCTGCTGACGCTGTCCGGGCCGATTCTGACCACCACCGCTAACACGCGTAACCTCTACCTCGGCGGGGCGGGCAATGGCTTGGCGAGTAACGCCATTTCCAACGGCACCGGCACCCTCAACCTGACCAAGGAAGGCACCGGCACCTGGACGCTGACCGGGACCAACATTTATACGGGAACCACCACGGTCACCGATGGCACCCTGAGCATTGCCCAGGCCACGCTCTCGAACACCGCTGCCGTCACCGTGGGCACCACGGCGGTGCTCAACCTGACGCATGGTGCGACCGACACGGTGGACCGCTTCTTCATCGGCGGGGCCGAGCAAGCCTCTGGCACCTGGGGTAGCCTGACTTCCTCGGCCACCAACAAGACCGCCCGCATTACCGGCTCCGGGATCCTGTTCGCGACGAATGGCGTGGCAGTCAGCGGCTTCGGCTCGTGGGGAACCGCACTCGGCCTCACCGCCGGTGTGAACGACGGTGTCGCCCAGAGCCCGGACAACGACGGCTTCGAGAACGGCACCGAATACATCCTCGGCGGCCACCCGCTCAACGGCAGCAACAATCCGAAGATCTACTCCCTGATCGCCGACAGTGACGACGCTGGCAGCGAGAAGGAGCTGATCATGACGATCGCGGTGCCGCAGGGCACACCGGCCTTCCCGGCGGGATCGCCGACCTCGACGGTCACCTTCGAGGGCTTCGGCATCACGGTCCGCGGCTCCACCGACCTCGCCACCTACCCGGTGACGGTGAATCCGGTGGCTGCGGTCATCCCGGCCGGAGCAACCAATCCGCTGGTTCAAGGCGGCATCACTTACGAATACCGCTCCTTCAGTCTCGGCGGATCGAACGGCACCACCGGCAAGGGCTTCCTGCAGGTGATCGTGACGAATCCAGCGCCATGATCGATCTGACCACCCTTCTCTTGGGTTAATGGGTTGCCGGGAACCGTGGGAACGGTTCCCGGCCTTTTTTTGCCCTCGGGATAGACTACCGCGGAAGCATGGGGCCCCACGGCGGCCCCTTCTTTTCCGGGAATCGACACGGGCGTGGCTTCGCTCCATGGTCCCGCCCGTGAAGCCAACTGACCTCACCCTGCTCGGCCACTCCGAGAACCGCCTGCCGGCGAGCCCGGACGAGGCGACGCTGGAGACGTTTCCGAATTGCCGGCCCGGCCGGAAGTTCTGGATCACGCTCGATTGCCCGGAGTTTTCCTCACTGTGTCCCGTCACCGGCCAGCCCGACACCGCGCACATCGTGATCCGCTACGTTCCCGGCGAGCGCTGCGTGGAAACGAAGTCGCTCAAGTTCTACATGGCCTCGTTCCGCAACCTGCCGGCCTTCAACGAGGAGATCGTCAACCGCGTGCTCGATGATCTGGTCGAGGCGATGCAGCCAGTCGAGATCACGGTGAGCGGCAAGTTCGGCGCCCGCGGCGGGATCCAGCTTACGTGCGAGGCGAGTCACCCGGAGAGTTGAAGTTCCAAGTAAGAAGTTCCAAGTGCCAATGAAGACTGTGGTCTTGCTGAGTGGCGGGATGGATTCCGTCACTGCCTTTTACCAAGTGCTCCGCGAGCATGATGTGGTCGCGGCGCTGTCGTTCGACTATGGCTCGAAGCACAACGCTTGTGAGATTCCCTTCGCGAAGCTGCATGCGGAACGAGCCGGTGTGCCGCATCGGACGATCGATCTCGGGTTCATGAACGAGTGCTTCGCCTCCGACCTGCTGAAGAGCGGCGGCGATATTCCTGACGGCCACTATGCCGAGGAGAACATGAAGCGGACGGTGGTGCCGTTCCGCAATGGCATCATGCTCGCTGTTGCTTGTGGCTTTGCTGAGAGCGTCGAGGCGGATGCTTTGGCGATCGCGGCTCACTCGGGCGATCATGCGATTTATCCGGACTGCCGGGAGCCCTTTATGCAGGGCATGGCCGCTGCGATGGAGGCGGGCACTTATGCACGCATCCAACTGCTGCGGCCGTTCATCGCGATGGACAAGACGGGCATTGCCCGGCGTGGCGTGGAGCTGGGGATCGACTTTGCCGAGACGTGGTCCTGCTACAAGGGCGGCGAGATTCATTGCGGGACCTGCGGGACCTGTGTGGAGAGGCGGGAGGCGTTCCTGTTAGCCGGACTTCCCGATCCGACGGTCTATCTGGCGACGCCGGAGATTCCGGAGGCTCCGAGGTAGAGGCGGTGCGTGACCGCTGGAAGCTGGGGGTCGGCCGCATCGGAGACAGACGGGCGACACGTGGGCACAATGTTGCGGCCTGTGCCGCTGAAGTGCGACGGTCATAGACCGACGCTACATTTCATTTCACCGTGTAACGCGAGGGGCCTTCCGAGGGCTTTGGAATCTCCATCATCTGGTCGTAGTCGCCTTCCTCGCAGCAGCGCACGAAGCCTTCGGCATAGCTCTTCAGCTTGTCCCAGCACTCGCGGATTTCCTTCGCCTCTTTCTTGCTGATGGAGTGGTCGAGCGCGGCGGTGGAGATCTGTTGGAGGAGCACGGAGAACTGGCCGACGATCTCGTTGGTCGCCGGCAGCACTTGGAAGCCCTTTTCGCAGGAACTCTTCGGGTTCCGCACGAAGTAGCCGCCGGTCTGTTGGCAGAGCCACTCTACGATCCGCAGGTCGCTGCTCAGCTCGATGATTTTCATCAGCCGGTCGAGGGGGTTGCGGCTGCCGCTGCCGTCATCGCTTTGCTTCTCCGCCCACTTGTAGACGAGCGAGAGCGAGATGCCCAAGTCCGAGGCCACGGCTTTGGGGCTGGTTTTGGCGAACGCGTTGCGCAGCACTTCATGGCTTTCCATGCGCGCGACCCTAGCAGGTGCGCGGGCGCTGCAAATGCGAAATTATAACCGTCAAACCTCCGCCATATCTGCCGCCGTCGCCAGTGACAGGGCTGCGATGTCTTCCACCTCCGCAACTGACTGAACTTGTGCCAGCCGCTGGCGCAGCTCCTTGGCCCCCGGAAAGCCCTTGCAGTAGGCCATCAGGCGGGCGCGCATGGACATCATCGCGTGCTTTTCCGCGCCGTACCGTGCGCTGTTCACCGCGAGCCGGCAGTGGCGCAGGACCAGCGACCAGCGGTCCTCGAGCGGCACCGGAGGCAGCGTTTCGCCGGTCTCCAGGAAATGTTTCGCCTCGCGGAATACCCAGGGGTTCTGCATCGCGGCGCGGCCAATCATGACGCCGGAGACCGCGGTTTCGCGCTTGCGCCGTGCGAGGTCCGCGCCGGTGGAAATGTCGCCATTGCCGATGACCGGGATTTTCACCGCCTGGGCGCAGGCGTCGATGACTTCCCAATTCGCCTCTCCCGAGTAGCCCTGCGAGCGGGTGCGGCCGTGGACGGCGATGGCCTCCATCCCGCAGTCCTCGAGGATGCGGCAGACTTCCACCGCGTTGACGGTCTTGTCATCCCAGCCGATCCGCATCTTGGCGGTCACCGGCACTTCGCCGCCGACGCCTTTTTTCACGCCCGCGGCGACCGAGGCGAGGGTCGGGCAGTCCTTCAAAAGCGAGGAGCCGCCGTTCTTGGCGACCACCTTGTTGACCGGGCAGCCGAAGTTGATGTCGATGAAGTCGGGTTGCTTCCAGCCGATGATCTTTTTCGCGGCCTCGCCCATGCGCTCGCCGTCGCCGCCGAAAAGCTGCACGCCCACCGGCCGCTGTTCATCGGTGAATTCGGTGTATTTCCGCGTCCGCTCATCGGCCTGCATGATGCCCTCCGCCGAGACGAACTCGGTGACCATCACGTCCGCGCCGAGTTCCTTGCAGATCTGGCGGAAGACCAGGTCCGTCACCCCGGCCATGGGGGCCAGATAGAGGGGGAACGCGCCGTTTTGGAACCAAGGGAGCACGCGGGGAAGGTAAGTTCCAAGGGAGAAGTGCCAAGTGCCAAGAACGACGGCCGGAAGCGGCAGGCTTGCCGTTTCGCCGATGTGGACATATTTTGTCCCCATGAAGACGGCCACCGTGCGGGACCTCCGGAACGACTTCGCCAAGCTCGAAGCCTGGCTGGGGGAGGGGGAGGAAATCCGCATCGAACGCCGCGGCGAGCCGATCGCGATGCTCACGCCGTTGAAGGTAGCCGAGGGGGAGAAGATCAAGATACCGGACTTTGAAGCGAGGCGCCGTGCCATTTGGGGCGACCGGGTTTTCAGCGAAGAGGAAGTGAAAGCGATGCGCGAGGAAGAGCTGGGTGACCGCGGATGAGTGCTTTTCCCGACACTTCATTCCTTTACGCGGTTTACCGCACTCAGGATAACTCGTCCCGAGCGGACATTTGGATGTTGGCTCGCTCAGACCCGCTGCCCGTCTCCTCGCTCCTGCTGTTGGAGTTCCGGCAGTCCGTCCGTTTTCAGACGCGCTTGTTTTCGCTGGATCGGAAGAAGGGCTACCCGGCGGCCGAGGGCACGCGGATGCTGCGCGATCTTCAGTCGGACCTTGCTGCGGGGATCCTTCAGGTGACCTCTGCTGATTGGGCGGATGTGCATCGCATTGCGCAGTCGCTCAGCGCGAAGCACACCGAGGCTGGCGGTCATCGCTTGAATGACATCCTCCATGTCGCCACCGCGCTGCATCTGGGAGCGGCGGAATTTCTGACGTTTGATGCGAACCAGAAGAAGCTCGCGGAGGCGGAGGGGATGGCTGTGCCGCTGTGAGAAGCTTGGCATATCTGTAAGTGGTCCTGCCTCTAGGCGGACTTGAAGGACCATTCGAGTCCGCCTGAAGGCGGGACTACTTACAGCTTGAATGCCGGCCGTTGGAGCTTGCGGCGGGCGTTGGCAATCCCTTGTCTAACGGGTACCCGGCGTGCTCGCGAAGTCCGCCATCCTTCGCATGAAAAAACGCCGCCTCGCCCTCCACTGGCAGATTCTTGCCGCGCTGCTGCTCGCCACGCTCACCGCTGCGGCCTTCCGCGGGCTGTTTGGTGAGAAGTCGGACGCGACCTTTGTCACGGCGGCGATCGAGGGCTGCAAGCTGGTCGGCGACCTGTTCCTGCGCGCGCTGAAGATGATCATCATCCCGCTGATCGTGACCTCGGTGGTCGGGGGCATCGCGGGGCTGAAGGATGCGCAGGGCTTCGGCCGCCTCGGGCTGAAGACGATCGGCTTCTACATGACCACCGGGCTGCTCGCGATTCTGCTCGGGCTGTTTCTGGTCAGCACGATTCAGCCGGGCCTGACCGACGGGCAACCGAATCAATCGATCCGCGAGGCCTTTGAACAGGGCACCGGTACGAGCGAGGACGACATGAAAAAGGTCGAGGCCGCCTCCGGCAACGTGCCCGAGGGCAAGGGCATCTGGGTCAGCATTTCAGGGATCTTCCGCTCGATGCTGCCCGAGAACATCTTTGCGGCGGCGGCTTCGAACGAGTCGGTGCTGGGCGTGCTGATCTTCAGCATGCTTTTCGCCGTGGCGGTCACGCGCTTGCCGGAGGAGCAGGGGAAAAGCCTGCGTGAGTTCTTCATCGCCGCCTCGGAAGCCGTCGGCACCATTGTCCACTGGATCATGGCCTTCGCGCCGATCGGGGTGTATGCGCTCATCCTGCCAGTCGTGTATTCCACGGGCTTCGGGCTGTTCGCGAATCTCGGGAAATATGTGGTCACTGTCATTTTCGCGCTCGGCCTGCACCTGTGTGTGACCATGCCGCTGGTGCTGATGCTGGTGGCCCGCGTCAGTCCGCGCCGCCATTTCGCAGCGGTGAAACAGGCGCTGATCATGGCATTCTCGACCGCCTCATCGTCGGCGACGCTGCCGCTGACGATGGAGTGCGTGCGCGACCGATGCGGTGTCTCGCCGCGCGTGACCTCCTTCACATTGCCGATCGGGACTTCGATCAATACCGACGGCACGGCGCTCTATGAATGCGTGGCGGTGATGTTCGTGGCGCAGGTGATGGGGGTGCAGATGGGGCCAGGGGAAATGTTCTTCGTCGTCGTGGCAGCGCTGCTCACCAGCGTCGGCATCGCCGGCGTGCCGCATGCGAGTCTGGTGGCGATCTTGCTCATCTTGAAGAACTCCGGCATTGCGGGCGCCGAGGCAGCGGTCGGTGTGCTGCTGGCGGTCGACCGTTTCCTCGACATGAGCCGGACCGCGGTGAATGTCTTCGGTGACACCTGTGTGGCGGTGCTGGTGGCTCGCAGCGAAGGTGAAGCGACCTTGGTGAAATGAGGCGGCGCGTCAGGCGCGCCGCGTGCGCCATTTCACTTCGAGTCGCAGCACGCGCTCGATGCCATTGCGCTGAAGCAGGCTGAGTATGCCGCGGCCGTCGCGACGGACGGTCACATACGCGCGGGTGCCGTCGCTGCCGATGGCTGCCGGCGTTCCGAGCCGTCGGTCGGCTTCGGCCGGGCGCATGGCGGGCCATTGGGTGGTCCGTTCGGAAAGCACGCGGACTTGGCGGCGAATCGGGTGATCCACTTCAGGCTCCAGCCAAGCGACGGCGATGCGTCGCGCGATCTCATCCGGGGAGAAGGTTTTGTCCTGAGGCGGGGAGGGAGCGGAGGCGTCGGCAGAGTGCTGCTTTTCGCGTCGCTGGGGTACGTTTGCACGGATTCCTTCCTTGATGGTAGTGTCCCACAAGGGTGGGGCGGAAGTGGATCCCGTATGGGGCAGGAGTTCGAACGCCACCAACGGCGTCTCCTTTTCCGGTCGCGCCGCGCGGCGCCAGGCGAGGATGATCGCAAAACCCGCCAGCAGGACCAGCGCGATCAGCCCATGGAGTTCATTGCCACGGGCGAGAAAGCTGGCGGTGAAGCACAGGATCACCACCGTGACCGAGCCCGTCGCGATGGCACCGAGCAAATGCCGGGTTTCCTCGAATAGTTCGCCCGAGCTTGCGGCGTCTTTCCAAGCGGCGCGCTCTGGATCGAGCGGCTTGCCGCACCCCGGGCAAAACTCCGGACCGGCACCGCTGTGCGATTCCAGGCTGTCCCACCGGGTATGGTGAAAGGCCTCCGCCTCCGCGCCGCAGTGCGGGCAAGTCGTGATTGTCAGCGCAGTCATGGGGGACCTTTTGGAAGGGTCGGCCCATAGCAGATGCAGCAGATGAATGCAAGTCGCCGGGTTCCGTGACCTTTCTAAAACCGGAAAAACCCAAGATTTTCCGATTTCGGGTGTCACATTAAGCGCCGCCCGCTTCAAGGTGGAGGGAACCCCTTACGATTATGAAATCCATTCGAACGCTATTCCGGGCTGCGGGAATCTGCTTCCTTACCCTGACCATGGCCATGGCCGGACCACGCGATGCCGATTGGAAGAAAGTCGAGGAGGCTCGCGAGAAGGATCAGCCGAAGACGGTGATCGAGCTGCTGACGGCGATTGAGAAGGCTGCGTTTGCCGACGGGTCGTGGGCGGAAGGCACCCGCGCCCTGGCCTCGCGGATCGCGCAGGAGGCGGCGATCGAGCAGCAGGCGGGGCCGATCAAGAAGCTCGAAGCCGCCATCGAGACGGCTCCGGAGCAGGCCCGCCCGGTGTTGCGGGCTCTCGTGGCGCGCTGGATGGCCGGCTACTATCAGGCGAACCAATGGCGTTTCATGCACCGCAGTTCGACCGGCGAGCCGGTGGGCGATGATATCGAAACGTGGGACCTCGCGCGGATTTTGACTGAGGTCGATGCGCGACTGCAACGGTCGCTGGCGGATGGTGAGGCTCTGAAGAAAATTCCGGTCGCGGAGTTCGCGGAACTGCTGGAGACGGGATCGCTTGGCGATGATTTGCGGCCGACGATGTATGACTTCGTCGCGCATGTGGCGCTCGACTTCTACTCGGCGGAGGAAGTGGCGGTATCGCGGCCGAAGGACAGCTTCGAGATCGCGGCGGAGTCGGCGGTGTTCGGGACGGTGGATGAGTTCCTCGCGTGGAAGCCGGAGACCGCGGACGCGGCGTCGCCGAAGCTGCGGGCGCTGAAGATTTTTCAGGAGCTGCTCAGCTTCCATCGGGCGGACGCGGACCGCGGGGCGCTCCTGCTGGCGGATCTGGAGCGGCTGCGTTGGGGCGGGATCGCGGCCACGATCGAGGGCCGGGAAGCGCGCTTTGAAGCAGCGCTGCGGCGCTTCATCGCGGACAACGCGGCGAGTCCGGTGAGCGCTTGGGCGCGGGTGTCGCTGGCGGAGCTGTTAGGCGAGAAGAAGACGAAGGAAGCGCATGAAGTTCTCAAAGCGGGGGCGACGGCTTTCCCGGGCCATGCTTTCGGCAAGCTGTGCGCAAATGGGGTGCAGCAACTTGAGCAGCGCGAGATTTCATTGCAGACCGAGACTCACTGGACTCCTGCTGGCGAGGAGGTCCGGGTGACGCATAAGAATCTGAGGCAGGTCTGGTTCCGCCTGCATGCGGTGACCTTCACGCCGGGGAAATCGACCTTGGAGGAAGACCCGCTGCCGCTGATGGGCAATGCGGAACCGGTCCGTGCATGGGACAGCGCGCTGCCGGATGACGGCGATTTCCGCCAGCGCACGACGTGGGTGAACGCGCCTGTCGATCTGCCGCCCGGCTACTACGTGCTCACCGCCAGCGCGAAGGCGGACTTCTCGAAAGAGGACAATACAGTGGCAATGGTCGGTGTGCACGTGACGCCGCTGGCGATGACCGTGCGGAACTCGCGTTCCGGTGGGATTGAAGGCACCGTGACTGACGCGGTCGGCGGCGCCCCTCTGGCTGGGGTGGACGTGGGCGTGTGGATCGAGCGCGATGCCTTGCCCGTGACCCGCAAGCTGTCGGCGAAGACCGATGCGGACGGCCGTTTCGAGATCACGGGCGTTTCCGGCAATCGCTACCTCGCCGTTGCTGAACGAGGGAAAGAGCGCGCCATCGTCCGGGCATGGGCGGGGGGGCGCGCCGACCGGAAAGTGGAAGTGCGGCGACAGGCGGTCTTCTTCACCGACCGCGCGATCTACCGGCCGGGGCAGACGATCCACTTCAAGGGGATCTGGTGCGAGGCGGACGTCGAAGGCGGGAAATACCGGACGCTGGCGAATCAGAATGGCACGGTGGTGCTGCGCGATCCCAATCGCAAGGAAGCCGGCAGGGTTGCCGTGACGAGCAATGAGCGCGGCTCGTTCAGCGGGACCTTCACCGCCCCGGAAGGAAGCGTGCTCGGGGTCTGCTCGATCCAGTTGGAAGGCGTGCCCGGTGCCGGTCGGGTGCGCGTGGAGGAATACAAGCGGCCGAAGTTTTTCACGGAGATCGATCCGCCCGCGGAACCCGCGGTGCTCGGGAAGATCGTGCGCGTCAAAGTACGAGGGGAATCGTACACCGGTGCGCCGGTCGATGGCGCGAAAGTCTCATGGCGCGTCACGCGCATGACCCGCTTGCCGATCTGGTCGCGCTGGTGCTGGTGGTGCCCACCGATGTCGGAGAACTCCGAGGAGATCGCCCATGGCGTCGCGGAGTCCGCGGCGGATGGATCGATCATGATCGAATTCACCGCCCGGCCCGACACGACCATCCGCGAGGATGTGGAGCCGGTTTTCGACTTCCAAGTCACCGCGGATGTGACCGATTCCGCGGGTGAGACGCGCTCCGCAACGCGGATGGTGTCGGTCGCTTATACCGCGCTCAAGGCGGAGCTTGCGGCCGATGACTGGCTCGAAGCCGGCAAGGAGATCGAGCTGCGGGTGAAGACGATGTCGCATGATGGCGAAGGCCGTGCGGCGAAGGGCGTGATCAAGATTCACCGGCTGAAGGAGCCAGCGACCTGTCCCCGGCCGGACGGAGCAGGGATGCCTTGGCGCGGGCCGGTGGAAGAAACCGATCCCACTCGCCCGTCGCCGGATCCGGACAAGTGGGAGCCGGGCGAAGTGGTGGCCGAGTTGCCGGTCGAGACTGACAAGGAGGGCAAGGGTACCGTGAAGCGTGCGCTCGATGCGGGAGCTTACCGGCTGATCTTCGAGACCAAGGATGCAAACGGGCGCGCGGTGAAGGGCATCCTGGGCATTCAGGTGGTCGCGCCGGACGCCGCGGATTTCCCGACGATGATGCCATTCTACACCGGCTTCGTTTCCGAGTCTGTGGAGCCGGGCAAGGAAGTGGTGCTGCTATGGGGCAGCGGTCATGAGAAAGCGCGTGCCTGTGTCGAGTGGAGGATGGCGGGTAAGATTCTCAAGCGCGAGTCGTCGGCCGAGGGCCGGACGCAGCAGGTATTTCGTTTTCCCATCGAGGAGAAGCATCGCGGCGGGATTTCCGTGTCGGTGACGCAGATCACGATGAATCGCCTGCACCAGATCGATCACCTGGTGAATGTCCCGTGGGCGAACAAGGAGCTGAAACTGCGCTGGGAGCATCTGGTTTCAAAGCTGGAGCCTGGTGCCAAGGAAACCTGGACTGCGGTGATCGAGGGCGCGGGCGGTGACGCCGTCGCGGCGGAGTTGGTGGCGACGCTCTACGATGCTTCGCTGGATGCCTTCGCGCCCCATGCCTTCCACGGCTTGGCCGGCCTGCTTCGTCGCGAGTGGCCCAATCCGCCCTACTGGCAATTCAGCAGCGTCCAACGGCGCTTCGAAGATCAGTGGGGTTTTCCGGTGCCGGATTACTTCGACCTCGGCGAACCGTTCCGGCGCTTCCGGGATGAGTTGGAGATCTTTGGCGGTAATCGGCTCTATCTTGGTCGCGGGGTGGGGAGCGGCTTCGGTGGTGGAGGAGGCGTCGCCAAGTTTTCCCGAATGGCCGAGGCTCCCGCTTCCTTGGCGGCTGCCCCCATGGCGGCGGAGATGGCCGGCGATGGGATGCGCTCCAGAGACGGCGCGGTCGCTGGCAACGCCATCGACGCCATTCAGGATAAGTCGGACCGCGATCAGCCCCCGGCGGTGGACGTGGGCCAGGTCGCCGCACGCGCGAACTTGCAGGAGACAGCCTTCTTCTACCCCGATCTCGTCAGTGGCGACGATGGCAAGGTGCGGATGACCTTCACGATGCCGGAGGCCCTGACGAAGTGGCGCTTCTTTGGCTTGGCGCACGACAAGGAGATGCGCAGCGGATTGTTAGAAGGCGAGACGGTCACTGCGAAGGACCTGATGGTGCAGCCGAATCCGCCGCGCTTCCTGCGCGAGGGCGATGAGCTGTGGTTCACGGTGAAGATCACCAACACCAGCGACAAGGAGCAGGCGGGCACCGCACGGCTCACGCTGGCCGATGCCGGGACCGATGCAGACAAGACCGCCGCGCTCGGCGTCACCGCGCCGGACCAGCCATTCACGGTGCCGGCGAAGGAAAGCCGCAGCCTGAAGTGGAAGCTGGCCGTGCCGGATGGTGCCGGGTTCCTGCGCTACAAGGCGGTCGCGACCAGTGGCGCGCTGAGTGATGGCGAGGAAGGCTGGCTGCCGGTCATCCCGCGGCGCATCCTCGTCACGGAATCGCTTTCGCTGCCGATCCGCAATGCGGGCACCAAGGCCTTCGACTTCGAGAAGCTCGCCAAGAGCGGCGGTTCGCCGACGCTGGAGAATCGCTTCGTCCATGTGCAGGTCGCCTCGCAGCCGGCGTGGTATGCGGTGATGGCCTTGCCCTATCTGATGGAGTTCCCGCACGAGTGCTCGGAGCAGACCTTCAACCGCTACTACGCCAACGCGCTCGCCCGGCACATCGCCGGCTCCGATCCGAAGATCCGCAAGGTCTTCGATCGTTGGAAAGCGGGAGGCGCCGCACTCGACAGCCCGCTGGAAAAGAACGCGGACCTCAAGGGTATCTTGTTAGATGAGACGCCGTGGCTGCGCGAGGCGAAGGACGAGTCGGCTGCACGGCGTCGCGTCGGGCTCTTGTTCGATGACAACCACATGGACCGCGAGCTGGAGAAGGCGCTGGCCAAGCTCAACGGAATGCAGCTTGGCAATGGCTTGTGGCCGTGGTTTCCCGGCGGCCGTGGTGATGAATACATCACACGCTATGTGGTGAGTGGTTTTGCCCGGTTGCGTGCGCTCGGGGTTGCGACTGACATCACGCCGGCCTTGAAAGCGCTGACCGTCCTCGATGCCGATATCACCGATCGCTACGAGCGTCTCGTGGAGCACAAGCTGCTGGGCAACGAGAACCTCGATCCGGAGATCGCCTTCCACCTCTACCTGCGGACCTTCTTCCTGAAGGACAAGGCGCTCAAGGCGGGTGACAAGGTGGCCTTCGACTACTTCGCCGGCCAGGCCCGCAAGCATTGGACCAAGCTTGGAAGCCGCATGTCGCGCGCCCACGTGGCGCTGGCACTGCATCGCCTCGGCGACAAGGAGGTGCCTGCCTTGATCACCCGCTCGCTGAAGGAACATGCGACGGTCAACGAGGAGCAGGGGATGTATTGGAAGGACCGCGACGGCGACGGCTGGTGGTGGTGGCAGGCCCCGGTCGAAACGCAGGCGATGATGATCGAGGCCTTCCGCGACATCGATGCCGACACCAAGGCGGTCGAGGATTGCCAGGTCTGGCTGCTCAAGCAGAAGCAGGTTTCCGATTGGAAGACGACCAAGGCCACTTCCGATGCCGTTTACGCGCTGCTGCGGGGCGGCAAGAACTGGCTGGCCTCGGATGCCGTGCTCAAGATTTCACTCGGCGGCACCGAGGTGAAACCGGAGAGCGTCGAGGCCGGCACCGGCTTCTATGAGAGCCGCTTCGCGGGCGAGGCGGTGAAGCCGGAGCTGGGCAAGATCGAGTTGAAGAAGGAGGACGAGGGCGTGAGCTGGGCCAGCGTGCATTGGCAGTATCTCGAGGACATGGCGAAGGTCACGTCGCACGGGCAGAGTTCGATGACGCTCGAGAAGTCGCTGTTCCTCCGCAAGAATACCGACAAGGGCCCGGTGCTCGAACCACTGAATGGCCCCGTGAAGGTCGGCGACGAGCTCGTGACTCGCGTGATCCTGAAGAACGACCGCGCGATGGAGTACATCCACCTCAAGGATCTCCGTGGCAGCGGCACCGAGCCGGTCAATGTGCTGAGCGGCTATCGTTGGCAGGATGGCTTTGGCTACTATGAGGTGACGCGTGATACCGCCAGCCACTTCTTCATCGATCGTTTGCCGCCTGGGACGCATGTCTTTGAGACCAGCGTGCGGGTGCAACATGCGGGCAAGTATCAGACTGGCATCGCCGAGATCCGCTGCATGTATGCGCCGGAATTCAATGCGCATAGCGGGAGCGTGGAGATGACGGTGGAGTGAGGGGGGACTGGTGAGTCTATGGGGAGCGCGGGATTTGGTCCGCTTGAGGGACCATTCGGGCGGAATGAATTCCGCGTTCCCAGTGACTGCTCAGACTGGCGAGTCGCTCGGTCGGAAGGGCGGGCTGGCGAGGGTGGCTTCCGCTGTGTGCCACCGCGTCTACGTTTCGGAAGCTGTGCCAATCGTGGCAGCGGGCTTCATCACGGTTTGACGTAGAAGAAGCGATAGTCGGAGAGGCTGAGCGGGAGGTTGGTGGTGAGGTCGTAGCGGGCGCGGAAGCGGGCTCCTCTCAGCGGGATCGAATAGGGGGTCGAGATCTCGTTCGGGGCCGTCTTGTTAGACACGCCGAAGCGGTTGCGGACCGGGCCGGCGCCATTGCGAAGGGCGACGACTTCCCACGGTCCGCCGGCGACCGAGGTCTCGACGAGCATGGTCATGTCGGGCGGCATCGGCGCGGAAATGCTCACCGTCGGGTAACCCCGGTAGTAGGTGTCGTCGTGGGTCAGCGTGACCACCGGCAGGCTTCCCACCTGTTCTTCGACGTAGCGCTGGAGATCGGGACGGGTATCGCCGGGGAGTTCCGGGGCGTAGCGCTGCCAGAGTGCGAAGCTGCCGGCGCGGTCGAAGGGCACGGAGAGGATCCCCTCCCAGACGGAATAGAGGAAGCTGTCCTTGCTGATGACGCTCTTGCCGAAGCTCGACAGGTCGGTCAGGCGAAGCCCCGTTTCCTCGTCATAGATGGCGTGGTAATAGTCATCGGCCCGCAGGCCCTCGCCTCGCGAGAAGTTCCTGAGTGGCAGCAAGCGCGCCGACGATGGCGACGGAGTGATTTCCAAGGTCACCGGGTCGAAACGGAAGACGCCATTGAAGGCGCGGGCGATCACGCTGCCATCGTCCGCGAGATCGACGTTGATGCCGAATTGCGATGGTGCCCACGTGGCTGCCGGGGAGTGGAACACCTGTCCGGTTTTCAGCGATGGGAGGGATCCGAAGCGAATCACGGCACCGGCGAAGAGTGCACCGTGTTCCTTCTTGGGAAGGCCGGGCGGGCGCCACTCGGCATTTGGCACGCCGAGCCACAGGGCCCCGCCGGCGAAGGTCATGCTGCTGCCTCCGCTCTCGCCAGCGAGCTTCACGCTGGCGACCTGCTTGAAGGTTGCGCGGCTGTAGAGATGGAGGCCGCCCGGAGTCTTGCGCTTGCCGTGCTGGTCGCTGGCCGAGGCGATGGCGACGTACTTGTCGTCGAAGGCCACGGTCGGATCGTCATAGTATTTCCAAGGAATCACCGCGCGGTCATTGCCGGTGGCCGCATCCAGGATGCAGATCGTGCGCGTCGTCTTGGTGGAGCTGTTGGGAGAGTCCACATATTGGATTGCCTCGACGAAGATGTCCTTGCCCATGTCGATGATCCGCTCGCCGAATCCCCGGTGCTTGAGCTTCGCGGGTGCCCAGATGGTACGACGGACCTCGTAGGTCGCGGCGTCGAGTTCCTGGATGCAGCCGCTGGACTTCTTGGACGCCGGCTGGCGCGCTTCCGGGAAGCCTACCCAGAGGCTGTCGCCGCGGCGCATGAAGCCGCCGATGCCGTCCTTGGCAAGGGCGGGGTCCAGAGGGATTTGCGTGTACTGGGCCTCGTAGTCGCTGGGCGAAGGCTCGAGCAGGTATTGCTCGGCGATGAAGCCGGCGGAGTCGTAGAATTGCAGCCGGATGGGAGCTCGTTCCCGGTGGGTGACCATTTCGGAATTGATCGGCAGGTCGAAGCGCAGAGTAGTGCCATCCGCCGGGATCGCCAGATCGGCGGGGCTCAGCGGGCAGTACTCCGCATGGAGGCCTTCGGTGCCGTGTTCCATTCGTGCGGAACTGACGACGAGCCTCGCGGGGATCGCGGCGGTCGTGCGCTCGGCCGCCGTTGCTTCGATCAGGCCGGGAGCGCCGCCTTCGACGGCATTCGCGATGCGGAGGTGCCAGCCGGGCAGCGTGCGCCTTCCGGAAAGGGACCACTGAACCGAGTTTGAGCCGTAGGTCGTGCCGCCACCAAGGCGGCAGGTCACGCCGTCCGCCGTGGCGGTCAGTCCCATGCCTCCGGAGGGACCGTAATAGCCATTGATGGAAGTGGTATCGATCCGCTGGCTGTCGAGCGAGAGTTCGACGGTTTCCAGCAAGGTTCCTGTGAGGGGGTCGCTCACTTGAAGTTGATTGCGGCCGATAGCCTGATAGAGGAGGCCGTCTCCCCCGGTGAGGATTAATGGCAACCGGTCGTAGGGAGGGGGCAGTGCCGGGGCGGGGTCCGCGGAGATCCACCTCTGGACGCCGCTGCCTTCGATCACGGCCACCTCATCGGTCTTGAGGGGGAGATTGGCGTTCTCGATGCCGGTGATCTCCAGCAGCAGTGTTTCGTGGGGCTCGGGCGTGAGATCTTCCTTGAGAACCAAAGAGCCTTCGGCTTCCACCGCTCCGGGCGGGAAGGTGATCCATTGGTCGAAGACAGTGTAGTCGGCACCCGGCGTGGCGGTGCCGCCATTCTTGCTGGCGACGCGCACGCGCACTGTGGCGGCGGACGGGCGGTCGAGCCGCGCTTTTACCGGCAGCACCCCGGAGATTTCCGGGCTGCGGCTGGGGATCAGGAAGGCGGTGGCAGCCGTCCCGGGAGTGGCGTCGGCGATCTGCAGCGGCTGGTTCCAAGCCTTGCGCGTGACCACCTGGTAGCCATTGAAGGATATCGGGCTGGAATCGATGCCCAGGGTCCACACGGGATCGCTACCGGAAAGATCACAATGCAGTATCACCGACGGATCGTTCGACGTGCCGGGCAAGGTGAACCACATCCCGGTGGGGGTGCGGGCATTGACATTGACGTCCAGCGCGGGGCCGAGCAGCACGCGGGAGCGGGGTTGGGCGGACTCCGGGAGGTCCAGCGGCTCGCGGTCCTGGCTTCCGGAGCGAATCAGCATCGGACGAAGCGCGCGCTGCGCGTCCATCTCCCCGATGATGATCTTCCCGTGATGAAACGCGAAGACCTCCGAGCGAGCGGGGAGAGTCCAGGATTCTAGCACTGCGCCGGTGGCGACGCTGCGGCGTTCGAGCCAGCGCTGGCCATCGCCGAGGTCATCGGCGGAAAGCACCAGCAGCTCGCCACCGTCGAGCATCAACTTGTGGACGTAATAGCCGCGGGAGGGAATGGACAGGCTTTCGCCCTCGCGCGGGTAGATCGCGAATGAGAGCCGGCCGTCCGTCGCGACGAAGGTGTTTTCGCCGATGTCGGAGCTTCCCAAGTAGAGATCGGCGATGGACCAGAGTTGTTCGCCGGTGGCGGAGGCGAGAACGTCCACCCGGTAGGCAGAGTCTTCCGGATCCCAGTAATTGTAGAGCAGGTAGCCGTTCCGGATGGAAGTCGGCCAGCGGTCGGCGGGCAGCCAGGGCGCGCCTTCCTGCCAGGTGCCGTTTTGCCAATGGTAGGCTTTCTCGATGCCGTTAGGAGCTCCCCACGAGTTCTTGGCCGGGATCAGGGCGACGGAGCCGCAGAGAATCCCATTCAGGTAGTCGCCATTGGCCGTGGCGAAGCCGGCGGGAGCCTGGCGCGAGGGCTCCGCGAGATAGGGGATGAAGCCGGGATCCTCGTCCAAGGGAAGTTCAGCCGACCACGCGGAGGGCATGCTGCCAAGCAGGGCGAGGATAGGGAGAAAGCGGGGTGCGCGCACGGGCGGGAGGCTGTGGCGCTCGCTCGCTAGGATCAAGCAAGTTAGGCAAGACATGTTCTTTCCGCATCATCGGGAATGGCGATTTGCCCGGGTCATGATGTGACTTTCGTGTTTTCCCGTAGGCTGACGATGGGCTGTTGTCGCGCGGGGCGATCTGTCCGCGGCGGAAATTGCCCTCTGTCCGGAGGTTTAGTCCCCGCGAAATTCTCCGATTTTAGGTTGGAGCCGCGCCGCGCGTCGCTTAGCAAGTCTATCCGTGAAAAGGACACCCGCACTCTGGCTCCTCGCCTCCCTGTGCCTCCCCGTGCTGAACGCGGGGGAGACGCGAATCTGGACCTCCCGCAAGGGCAGTACCGTTGAAGCCGAACTGCTCAAGCAGGACGGCGTCAATGCCACCCTCCTCCCCAAGGACGGCAAGCAACTCGTCCTCAAGCTGGACGACCTGAGTCTGGCCGACCGCCAGTTCCTCGTCGAAACCGGCGGGGCGGATCCCAAGATCCTGGTCACCGGCGAGGTAGGCGAACCCGAGAAGCAGGTCCGGATCGACACCTCCACCATCAAGAAGCTCAAGGACCAGACCCTGGAATTCGGGTCGGAGTCGGAAGCGACTTTCGAACTCACCGAGAGCGAGCATTTCCTGATCGCCAGTGCCGGTGACGTGCGCGCGAATGCCGCGGCCGAGACCGCCGAGCGGGTCTGGCATGGGATGGCCTTCCAGCACATGAATTTCCGCCGCGACTGGGAGGACAAGAAGATGCTGATCATCCTGGCCGAAAAGCGTGAGGCCTACACCGCGCTTGGCAATTGGTACAAGGAATTCCTCCGCGGCAAGGATGCTGGCGACGCTGCCGTCCGGGTCGGTGCCATGTGGGAGAAAGCTGGTGCAACCTCGATCAATCTCGATGAGACCATCATGAAGCGCTTCAACCTCTTCGACGAGGCGCCGGTCTTCAACGTCACGGACGCGAGCCAATACAAGAAGCCGATGACGCCTTTCCTGATCCACTCGCTCTCGAAGGATCTGTTGGGCAAGCAAATGGGCAACGTGAGCTCCTACGGTGCCGAGGGTTACTTCGCCATCCTGACCGGCCACGGTTTCTACAAGGAGATCTCGCTTGGAGGAAAGAGCGAGACCCAGCTGCTGGCCGCCACCGGCACGGACGGTGAGGGATTTGAATCGAAGAAGGGCTTCGAGGACGGCACTTCGTGGGCCCGCGAGTTGAAGTCGATGGTCCGCAAGGGCGACATCAAGCCGGAACTCGAGCCGATGCTCAAGTGGACCGCCGAGGAGCTGAAGCCCGAGAAGATCGTGATGATCTACGCCTTCGCCTACTACATGGAGAGCACCCCGGCGCGTCTGAACAGCTTCGCCGCGATGGTCCGCCGGATCGAATCCTCGAACCAGGTGCCGGCTCCGGTTGAGATCGCGACGCTCTTCGGCTTCGACAGCGTCGAGGCCTTCAACGCTGACTGGACCAAATTCATCAAGGAAGGACCCTTCAAGTAAGCTGCCCCATGAAACGCACTCTTTTCGCTGCCCTGTTGCTTGCCCTTTCGCCGGTCGTTTCCGCCCAGGACGCCGCCGGTGCCGTCGAGTACCGCGACTTTGTCGGTCCTGGCGGCAAGCCGATCTCGGCTGTGATCGTGGACAAGACCGACACCGAGGTGGTCCTGCTCCTGAAGAACGGCAAGCGCACCACGGTGGCGCTCGACAAGCTCGGCCCGCTCGATCGCGACTACATCTCCTCCTGGAGCAAGGAGAAGGCGGTCTTCCTGCAGAAGTGCCGAAATCTGACCATTCGCCAGGTCCTCGAGCTGCGCGGCTACGAGTCCTTCGTCTTCCGCTTCGAGAACAACTCGATCTTCATCGACGGCAAGCTCAACGGGACGCCCGGCAAGTTCCTCATCGACACCGGTGCCGGCACCAGCCTGCTCCACATTCCCTTTGCCAAGACCGCCAATTGCGAGGTCGGGCCGCTGGATGAAGTGATCCGTGGCGTGGCCGGCGAGGCTCCGGCTGGCTGGACCGACGTGCCGACCGTGGCCTTCGGCGAGTCTGTTTTCAAAGGGCGCAAGATTCTCGCCACGGACCTGACCAATGGCTTGCCCGAGGGCTCGAAGGCACCGGAGGACGCCATCCTCGGCGCAGACATCCTGAGCCAGCTCGATGCGGTGATCTCCTATCCTGAGCGCCGCATTTTCCTGCGCCCGGACAAGTCCGACGAAGCAGCGGTCGAAGGCGTGGATGAAGCCGAGGAAGGCGACGAGGCGGTGGCCTTCCGGATTTTCAAGACCAAGGACAACCAGACCTACCGGGGCAAGGTGACCTCCAAGACCCCGACGGTGGTCACCCTGAGCTTGGTCGGTGGCAAGACCTTGCAGGTGCCCGTTTCAAAGTTGCAGCCGGCCGATGCCGAGTATGTCTCGAACTGGAGCGAGGCCGGGGCCTTCTTCCTCCAGCACTGCCAGAGTCTCAAGATCCAGGAGCTGCTGGAGCTTCGCAAATACCAGTCCTTCGAGTACGAGCGCCGGGGCAATCACATCTTCGTGGATGGCACGCTCAACGACAACAAGGTCACCTACATGATCGACACCGGTGCCGACGGCACTTGCCTGCACATCGAGGCGGCCAAGAAGTACGGTTGTGAAGTCGGCCCGTTGGATGTGTGGGTCTATGGCATTGGTGGCAAGGCACCCGCCGCCGTCACGATGATCCCGAAGCTCACCATGGGCGACGCCGTGCTGACCAACCGCAAGATCCTCTCCACCGATCTCAACCGCGGAGGCGGAGCCGAGGCAATGGGTCACGTCGGGTTGTTCGGTGCCGATTTCATGCGCGAGCTGGAAGCCGTGATCACCTATCGCGAGAACCGGATCTTCCTTATACAGCGCGCCATGCCAGTGGCCCCGGTGGATCCGAAGAAGTGAACCTGTTCGCGAGTCGTCGCCAGGCGCGATGAGCCGTTGAAGAAACCGAATAGGCCGGGTCCTGGACGTTGTTAGAGAGCTCCGGCTGCTGCTGGAGCTCTCACTCGTGCTCCGCCTTTATCGGGACCTCGATGTCGTCGCTGGTGATCGCGGGATCGGGGCCTTGGCTGGCGATGATGGCCTGGGGGTTGCCGGCCTTCTCCCGGATGACCAGGCGGTAAGGGCGTCCCCATGGATCGACGGGAACGCTTTCGATGAGCTTCACCCAGCGCCTGGGGAGCGGGGCTCCACGCGGTCTTTCCACGAGGGCGGCGAAGCCCTGCTGCTCCGTGGGATAGGCACCGCTGGTGATCCGGTAGGCGTCGAGGGCAGCACCGAGGACGTCGCTGTCGTCCCTCACTTGCTCCCGCTTGGAGCGCAATTCCTCGGTGTCTTTCAGTTCCTCCTCGGTGGGGGCTGTGAGCCGGATGAGTTTGTTCCGGTCGCGCACGACGGTGACGCCGGGAATGCTGCCCTGGACCAGGGTATTCGTCTCGGGTGAGAGGACAAACGTGCCGGTCAGCGCGGGCGAGTCGCCGTGCTGGCTGGAGACCCACCCGCCAGCGTCTAGGCAATCCTGGAAATACTGCGGGGGTGTCCTGCCGTTTGAGGACAGGGTGATGGTCAGCGGCTTGGCGGCGGAGGGCTGCACTGAGAAAACGACCGCGTGGAGAAAGGCTGCCAGATTCCCCGGATCGATGAGGCCGAAGCCAAGGAAAGCCGCGGTGCCAGTGGGTGATTCATGGATCGACCAGTGAAGCCACGAGCCCCCCTCGAACAAGGCATTGAGCTGCGGGTTGGCGGAGTCGGAGGGATTGAATCGATCGTAGTAGAGAGTGTAGGGTTGTCCGAGGATATTGAGGGGCTTGTCGTAGGTGTCGCCGGTCCAGACCGGGAGCAGGTACCATGTCGGCCGCTCGCTCTCATCCTCGCTGCGGGGACGGAATGGAATCAGCACCGGCGGACGTGCGGGAGTGGCCGCGGTTTTCGTGACGCCGGGGAAGACGACGCGGGCGATCCCGGAGCGGTCGGTCTCCACGCGACAGCCGGGGACGGGTGTGGGCGCGATCGGCGGCTCCTCGGGATCCGCCAGCACGACATATCTGCCGGCAAATTTGTCTGCCCATGACTTGTCGGCGGGGTTGTCGCAGATGACTTCGATCTGTAGCGGGAACTTCGGCGTGGCGTTCGTCGAGCGGAGCAAGCACTGCAACGTGGCGGCCATCACCTGCTCGCGGGTGTAGGGGCTGTAGGCTGGGGCGGGCCATGCCTTCACGCGCAGGTTCACGGGCTTGGCGGGGACTTGGGTCGAGTCCTGGGGATCGACGACGATGCCGAAGACGTGGGCTAGGTTTTGGTCGAGCGCGGTGCCTTCCTTCCACTCCATGGCACCAAACAAGGAGGGCCGGGGAGCGCTAATGATGGAGTGGGTGTCGTAGCCGTAGTTGCTCTCCATGGCCACCGGGCCGAGCGGAATGGAGGCGGGATCCGCGAAGGCGCCGAGATTGACGGGTTGCTCGATGGTGCCAACGCCGACATTGGTCGCTTCGACCCGGGGGGCGAAGCTGCCGATCATCACCGCGACGATCATGGGGGAGGGGAAGCGCATGTCGCTATTACGTGGGGGTTGGAGGAAACCTCACAGTTCTTGCAGGCGATGGAGTGGGGGGAAGGGCATCCGGCGTTTGGATGGGAGCCGTGCGATACCGGTGAGGGGGCATGGCAACGGGATTCATGAAGCCGGCACGCGTTATTGATTCGGACCGCGAACTTATCGCTCCCTTACAGGGTGCCTGGGATGCTCTCTGCCTTTACCCAGGGCGTCGCTGCGCTTGCCCTGGGCTGAGGGATCTCGCCCCGTTGGGGCTGAAGAGTCTTGGGCCGTTGGGGACGAAGAATACCGGCCCGTTGGGGATGAAGAATATCGACCCGTTGGGGCTGAAGCATGCCGGTCCGTTTTTGGCTTCTGTCGGATGCCGCTGCCGCGATCCGGCTCAGACCAGCGTGCCCTCGGTGACGCCGAGTTTTTCGAAGGCCTTCACATTGTCGAGCAGGGTGGCGGCGTCGGTGCGGCCGGAGAGGAGGTCTTGGTAGGCGGCTATGGTGCGCAGGGCACCGAGGTCGTCCTCATCGAGCAGCTCGATGCGGAATCTCGCCAGGCCCGTGGTACGAAGGTCATCGTAGAAGCGCGCGCCGGTCTGGGCGCGGCCGTTGAAGAGCGTGTTGCGGCAGCCGACATCGGCCATCAGGCGGTGCTTCTGGCCCACGCGGTCACGCAGGTGGACGACGTGGCTTTCGCAGGGCCGGCCGCAGTCCTTGTAGGTGGTGCCCTTGCTGAGGAAGGTGCAGAAGACGCAGTGCTCCATATGGAACATCGGCATGTGCTGGTGCAGCGTGAGCTCGAACCATTCCGGTGGCGCGCCTTCGAGCAGGTCCATCACCTGCCCGATGTTGAGGTCGTATGAGATCGTCAGCGTGTCGAGGTTCGCGGCTTCCTTCAGCAGCATCGCGGTGATGGGGTTTGCGACATTGAGCGAGAAGTCGCCGGTCTTCTTCAGGTCACTACGATGCTTATAGTAGTCGAGCGCGGCGAGGTTGCGGAGGAGGACTCCGTCGGGCTCGGCGCGTTCGATGAGCTTGAGGTAGCCGGTTTCTCCGGGCTTGAGGATACGCGGGGTGGCTAGGGAGATGGTGGATGGCGGATGGGAGGTGGCAGATGTTTTCAGCGCGACGGCTTCCTTGTAGCGGCGCGGGTCCTCGAAGTCGCAATAGATGGTGGTGATGCCGGAATCGAGGGCGGCTTCCACTTGCGGGAGGCTGCGGCAAAGGACCGACAATTGCGGATTGCGGATCTCGGATTGCGGATTGGGAGAAGGCAACAGGTCGGCCACTGTGATGCCGGTGGCACTTCTTCGGGGAGTTGCGGTTTCCTCGGAAGCTTGTTGCAGTGTCTCCACGAGCTCGCGGCGGAGGCGGTTGAGTTCGGAGAGCGCGAGGTGGCAGTCGCCTTCGAGCAGGAAATCGAGCGAGGCGAGTTCGTAAGAGGTATCGCCGAGGCGGCCGAATTGAGCGGTGAGGGTCTCGGCGCTCAGAGGATGCTTGGACGCGATCTGGAGCGGAATGGTGGAGACGGCGGATGAAGTGCGACCGTCGCAGTCCGCCGTGACATGGAGCAGCTCGCCGGGCTTGCCGGTGATGGTGAGATGAAGCGACGACTTCCGCTCGCGCAGCTTGGCCGTCTGCCAGAAGCGGCGGATGTCGGACTCGAGCTTCTCGTCCGAGGTCTTGTAGAGCGTCTGGCCGGGCCGGAGCCGGGTGAAATTGATACCGCTGAAGGTGCGGTGGAAGACGATGCGCTCGCCTTCGATTTTCCAGATCTTGGCTCCTTGCTCGAGGTCGCGGTTTTCACCGGCATCGAAGACCACGCCATCGCCGGGCTTGAGCGGGATCCCGGTGCGGTCGGTGAGTTCGATCCAGGTTCCGCCGCAGGCTGAGATGGTGCCGAGCAACGGGCCGCGCTTCTTCCCGAAGCGACCATGGGTGAGGTAGGGATGATTGGATCCGCCAAGCCAGCCGGTGGTGAGGCCGCGGGAGAAGGTCATTTCCAGCTCGTAGCGGTCCTGATGGTTGATGGTTGATGGTTGAGAGTTGAGAGAAGAAGAGCCGGGCTGATGGCCGGTGCTTTCGGGGGAGAGGCAGGCGTCGAGTGCCTTGCGATAGACGCGGGTGACGGCGGCGACGTATTCGGGGGTCTTGAGGCGGCCTTCGATCTTGAAGGACTTTACGCCGGCTCTGACGAGGTCAGGGATGAGGTCGACGGCGGCGAGATCCTGCGGGCTGAGCAGGTAGCGGACTTCGCCGAGTTCGCGCAGGACGCCATCGACTTCGATCTCGTAGGGCATGCGGCAGGCTTGGGCGCATTCGCCGCGATTGGCGGAGCGCTGGCCGAGCGATTCGCTGGTGAGGCATTGGCCCGAGTAGGCGACGCAGAGCGCGCCGTGGACGAAGACTTCCAGAGGTGTGCCGGGTGATCGGTGATCAGTGATCGGTGAAGAAGCTTGGAAGCGTTCGATTTCCTTTACGGAGAGTTCGCGGGCGAGGACGGCGCGTTCGAGGGGGAAGAGGGACTCGATGAAGCGCAGGCCCTCCGGCGAGGTGATGGTCATCTGGGTCGAGGCGTGCAGCTCGACCTGCGGCGTGATTTCACGGGCCATCTTCGCGAGGCCGAGGTCCTGGATGATCAGGGCATCGACCCCGGCATCGGCGATGAGGCGGAGTTGGCGCTCGGCGGCCTCAAGCTCGCCGGTGAAGATGAGGGTGTTCATCGCGATGAAGCCCTTCACGCCGTGCTTGTGAAGGAAGTCCATCAGCTCGGGCAGGTCGGCCTCGGTGAAATTGTCGGCGCGGAGGCGGGCGTTGAACTTGGGCAGGCCGAAGTAGATCGCATCCGCCCCGGCGGCCACGGCGGCACGGGCGCAGTCCCAATTGCCGGCGGGACTGAGGAGTTCGGGCGTCAAATCGGCGTGCATGCGGGGACCGATGCCACGGATTCCCGCGCTTGGGAAGGGCGGCGCGGGGTGGGGGAGCCTAACGGGGGCAGAGGGGAACAACGAAACGACGCGAAAGCTCGCGAAATTTGGGAGGCAGGGGGAAGAAGAGGCAATTTGGCGGGCTGAGGGCTTTCTACCGATGAAGTCCCGGTATGAGAGTCGTCGGCGCATTTGTCCTCATCGCTGCCATGGCGCTCGTGTGGTTCTTCACCTTGGGGCGACCTGAGGGAGCGAAGCTCGCGCGTGTGGAACGTGATGACGTGGTGCTTTCAAACGCGATCGGGATCTACATCATCAACGCGGGACGGCCTCCTTCGACGGAGCAAGGGTTGATGGCATTGGTGAAGGAGCCGGTGGCAGGGCCGAAGCCGCGGCGTTGGGTGCAGGTCATGAACAAGGCCCCGACGGACCCGTGGGGGTGGCCCTATGGTTACCGGATTGTAGCGGAGGGAAATCGCGGGTGGCGCTACGAGATTCGAAGCCTTGGCATCGATGGGAAGTTGCAGACCGGGGATGATTGCGCGTCGGAGTTTCAAGTGGGAACCTTGACAGGCAAGTGAGGAACCGAGTGTTTTCTGTTAGGAGGATCAACGAATGAGAAAGTCCACGTTCTACGGATTGGCGACCTTCTGCGCGGCGGGTTCGTTGTTCTTCGGTTTGGTGGTGTGGCTGGTATTTTTTGATACCGGTGGTGGCGCGTCGAAGTCGATGCGTGTGGAGCAGGACTTCGTGTGGATGGGCAATGCGCTCAAAACCTACGAGATCAACGCGGGACGTCCGCCGACCCCGGCCCAAGGGCTGGAGGCTCTCCTCAACGAACCCATGACGGGTCCGAAGCCGAGGCGCTGGACGCAGATCGTAAAGAGGCTGCCAGTGGATCCCTGGAATACACCTTATCGCTTCACCCTTTTGGCACCCAAGGAACGGGAGTGGCGCTGGGAGCTTCGCAGTGCTGGGCCGGATCGGGATTTCGGTAGTCCCGATGACTTGGCGAGCGAGTATGAGTCGGGTGACAACCTTATCTCAAAGGCTGTGCAGGCTCAAGGGAACGGGGATTCTACTCCCTCGTATTGAGCGATTGTTGAACGCCCCTTGATCCCCGTCCTCTCCCCGCTAGCCTCTCGTCATGACTCCCGGACAATTTCTCACTGCATGAGCGAGGCGGTGCGTGTGGACAAGTGGCTGTGGGCGGTGCGGTTGTTCAAGACCCGCAACCAAGCGGCGAAGGCGTGCGAGGCGAACCGGGTGAAGTGCGGTGAGAAAATCCTCAAGCCAGCGTCGGAGCTGAAAGGGGGCGAGTTGCTTGAGCTGCCGTGGCCGGAAGGGCCGGGGACGCGGACGGTGCGGGTGCTTGGGCTGATCGAGAAACGCGTCGGCGCGCCGGAAGCGCGGCTGGCCTGCGAGGAAATCACGCCGCCGGAGGTGATCGAGCAGCGCAAGATCTGGAGCGAGAGCCGGCTGCATCGCCTCGAAGGCGATCAAGGGCGGCCGACCAAGAAAGACCGCCGCGAGATCGAGAAGCACCGCGGATTCTTCGAGTAAGCAGCCTCGGCGGTGGCCGCTACGATTCAATGCGTATTGATTGATATTTCGTTTTGACGAAATACCTGCGGATTTCTAGGGTGTCCGGAGCAATGAAGTGCCCCCGCTGCGTGCAAGTGATCCACCGAGGAGCGGGTCTGTGCCCGCACTGCGGGTTCGGCATCGCGGAGATGGATGCGCGGCACGGCGGGGACAACGTTTCGCTGCGCCGGCTGGCGGACGTTGCCGGCCTGATGCGCAGCCGCGAACGGGGCAAGGTGCAGTCGGCGCTCGATGGTTTTTGCCGGCGCTTCCCGCAGTTGTTTTTCGCCGTCTATACCGGCTCGGCGCAGGGCGGGGGAAATCTGCGCCAGTTTGGATTCTGGCTGCTGAATCGCGCGGCCTTCGAGGACGTGCCGGTGGACCGGCCGAATGAGGCGGGCATCCTGCTGGTCATCGATCCCGAAGCGAAGTCCGCCGCGCTGACCTGGGGCTACCAGCTCGATCCATTTTTGACCGAGGAGGACACCTTCGTATGCCTCAGCCGGGCGCATGCCTATTTTCTGGAAGGTCGCTTCGCGGAAGGAACGGTGCGGCTGGTCGAGCAACTCGGCAAAGTCCTGTGCAAGCGCGCCGCCCAGGCGCGCCGCGATCCGGAGCGCTTTGAGCGCAAGGTGGCACCGCCGCCGCGGACCGGGGAAATCGCCCGGCGAATCCGCGAGGGACATCGCCAAGTGCCGGTGAAACCGACGGAGGTGATTCCGTGAAGGGACTGGTGTGGCTACTTTCCGCCGGACTGGCCGCGGGCGCGGTGAAGCCGCCGCTGCCGGAATGGAGCGCCGCCGACAAGACGGCGCTGGAGAAAGGCGAACTGGTGCCAGGCCTGTTGCTGCTGCTGGGCGAGGATTCGCCGGAAGGCGCGCCCGCCGAACCGGAGGTGCCCCAGCCGACGGCGGAGGAGCTGGCGGAAAAGGAAAAGGCCGCGACCGAGGTGCCGGAGCAGTACTTGGAGGCCTACTTCGGTGAGCGTCCGACGTCGTTTCTGGTGGATCCGCAGGGGCTGCTGGGCACGAAGGATGCCCGCGACCGCGAGAGCTTCTTGAAATACCACGCCGGGGATTCGGAGGTGGACCTGTTCGTTTACCTTTTCGACGGGCACCAATCGATCCCCTCGGAGGTGCGTGAGGAGGAAATCGTCGAGCGGTTCTTCTCCGAAGGAAAGCCGGCGGTGGTGGTCTACTACTTCCTCGGCGCGCCGCAGAAGTCGGACATCTACGTGAGCCCGCAGCTCAGCGAGACGGTGTCGGCGGTGGAACAACGGCGCGCGCTGATTTCCTCGGTGGAGGAGGCTTTGGAGAAGCCGGACGCGCTGGCGCAGTTCGAGGCGTTTTGCGTGCAGCTTTCGATCCGTATCTACTGGATGGAGCGGGCGGCCGGGCTGGTGACCGACGTGGTGGCGACGCCGCTGCCGCGCCGTGCGAGAGTCCAGGAGCCGGTGGCGCAAGCGGAGCCGGAGATGCTGGTGCGAGCGAGGGAATGGGGCGTCCGCTACGGTCCCGCGGCGGGCATCATGGGCGGCGCGATTTTCACGGTTGTCGGCGGGCTGGCATTTGCCCGCCGGCGCGCACGCTACCGTTTTCCGGTGTTTGACGTCGCGCCCCGCTTGGGTGGTGCGCATGCGGCCGGGATTGGTGCGGTGATTTCTTTTGGAAGCACCACGCAGTCCCCGTCCTCACAGCGGAATGACGTCCCGGACTACCTCGGACTCTGAGCCGATGACCGACTGGGACGAGCGCTGGCGGCAGGGCGACACGCCGTGGGAAAAAGGCTACGCGGCGCCGCCGCTCAGCGAGTATCTGGAGTCAGGCGCGACCGAGTTGCACCGCGCCCGCCGGGTGCTGGTACCGGGCTGCGGCAGCGGGCACGACGTGCGGGAGTTGGCGCGGCATGGAATCGGGGCGAGCGGCCTCGATCTTTCGGCGGCAGCGGTCGAGCGGGCCCGGCAGGAGACCCCGGCTGGGGGCGAGGACTACGTCTGTGGCGACCTTTTCGAGGCGGACTGGCGGATTGGCCGCGAGTTCGACGCGGTGTGGGAGCACACGTGTTTTTGCGCAATCGATCCCTCGCTGCGCCCGGCGTATGCGAAGGCGATGGCGGAAATCCTGCCGGTGGGCGGGCATCTCACCGGGGTGTTTTTCCTGACGCCGTGGGATCCGGGTGAGGCGGAGCAGGGCCCGCCTTTTGCGGCGTCGCGGGAGGAAATACTGACTCTGTTTGCGCCGTGGTTCGTGCTGAAGGACGAACGGATGCCGACGAAAGCCTATCCCGGCCGGGAGGGACGGGAGTGGTTGGCGGTGTTAGAGCGCTGCCCGAACCCCGGAGTTGCGGAGGCGGCTCCGATTGCATAGAGTGTGAGGTGCTTCCCCGAATGACGGATTACTCTTCTGGCCTTCTGCTCGGCGTGTTCACCGGTTTGCTGCTGTTTTCCACGCAGGCCGAGGCGGCCCGGCCCTATATCAATGACAAGAAGGCTCCCGAGGGTCGCCACGATCTGGAGGTGATTCAGAAGCATTTGACGGAGGCCTTGCCGGCGACCCGCAAGGCTACGGTGTGCATCGACCTCGGCGAAGGCTCCGGCAGCGGCGTGGTGGTGACGGCGGATGGCCTGATCCTCACTGCGGCGCACGTCTCGGGGGGGGTGGGGAAGGAATTCACGGTGATTTTTGAAGACGGCAAGAAGGCGAAGGCCGAGTCGCTCGGGCTGGTCTCGACCAGCGACTGCGCCATGGCGCGGATCACCGAGCCCGGCACTTGGCCACACGTCGAGATCGACCGCGAGGACTCTGCCAAGCTGGGCGACTGGGTCTATTCGCTTGGCCACTCGGGCGGCTTCGACAAGGAGCGCGGCGTGAATGTCCGCCTCGGCCGGCTGGTGCAGGTGAGGGATGACACGGTGCAGTCCGATTGCTCGCTCATCGGCGGCGATTCGGGCGGCCCGCTCTTCGACCTGAATGGCAAGCTGATCGGGATCCACTCACGCGTCGGCCAGCGCACGCAGGAGAACATGCACGTGCCGATCCGCGAGTTCCTGAAGAACTGGGACGCCCTGCAAAAGAGCGAGTTCGTCGGCGAAGGTCCCTTTGCGAAGAAGCCGGAGAAGGGGAAGGGATTCCTCGGCATCGGCACGGCAGTTCGTCCCGAAGGCGGCCTGAGCGTCGATAAGGTCGGCCGCGAATCGCCTGCCGAAAAGGCCGGGCTCAAGGCGGGTGACATCCTGCTCAAGATGGACGGTGTGGACCTCAAATCGAAGGAGCAGTTCCAGGATTTGCTGAAGGAAAAGGCTCCCGATGACCGGGTGGCCCTCGAACTGCTCCGTGACGGCAAGCCCGAAACTCTCACCCTGCGACTTGGTGAACGCTAAAGCTATCTCCGCCGTCTTGCTGCTGGCCACCGGATTGGCATCCGCGGCTCAGACACTCGAAACGACCTACCGCACCAACGGGTCGGCCGTTCAAGCCGCTTTCGAGCCGGTGCGCATCGTGCTGCAGGACTGCAGCGCTGTCATCCAGCGCGGGCGCAAGGAAATCGCCTACGGCACGGTGATGTCTGCCGACGGTTTCATCCTCACCAAGGCTAGTGAGCTGGGAGATGCCAGCGGCCTCTCGGTCGCCATCGGCGACAAGGTTTATCCGGATCCCGAGCTGCTTTCGACCGATCCCGCGTGGGATGTGGCCTTGCTGAAGGTTCCCGCGGAAGGTCTGAAGCCGGCCAACCTGGCGCTGGATCAGCCCGACCCCGCCCGGGGCACGTGGGTCGTCGCGAATGGCGCGACCACCCGCACCCAGCGGCGGATCCAGATCGGCATTATCGCGGCTACCGCCCGTGAGATCCCCCATGCGGGCGGCCCGGTGCTTGGCGTTAGCTTCGAGGAGAAGAACAAGAAGCTGGTGGTCACCGAGATCGCCGAAAAGAGCGGTGCCGCGACCGCCGGTGTCGAGAAAGACGACGTGCTGCTGCTTGCCGACGGTGAGAAGATCAAGAATGCGGAAGGCCTTGGCGAACTGGTCAACAAGCATCACGTCGGCGACCAGATGTCCCTGACCGTCGAGCGAAAGGGCAAGAAGATGGAGTTCAAGATCGAGCTCAAAGGCCGTAGCGATGTCTTCGGCGAGGAACTCACTCGCAACGACGTGATGAGCGGCCGCTTCTCCGAACGCCGCAGTGGTTTCCCCCGGGTCATTCAGCACGACATCATTGCAGACCGTCACCGGATCGGCGGTCCTGTGCTCGACCTCGATGGCCGCTGCCTCGGCATGAACATCGCCCGCGCGAACCGCTGCGAGACTTTTGCCATCCCGGCGAGCGACCTGAAGAGCATCGCTGACCGGCTGATGTCGCAGGCGAAGTGATCGGTGGACTCAGGTGCAGCGGTTGCAGACTTGGATGGAGGCGCAGGAACTGCAGATCTGGTAGATGATCTCAACATCGCTCCACTCCAAGTCCGGATCCCAGATTCGCACGCCCTTCACCGGAGATTGGTAGATCACGCCGAACACGTCCAACGATCCGCCACTGCAGCGTGGGTTTTTGCATTCGACCGCCGGCACGTCTTGGCATAGCCAATGCCATCCGCCAAAGCGGGACTCGTAATCCTTGGTCTGGTGGTCTTCATTGGCCAGTTCCAAGAGGCGTAATGCCTCTTCATCAGCGAGCATCAAGGTCACCTGCCGACGAGGAAAAGTGCATGGATACGCGTCGTAGGGGAAATCCGGGTCCCACTCCAACGATTCAATCCAGTCCACGGCGATGTTTCCATTTTCCACCCGGTAGGACATCGCCGCCGCATTGTATTGCTGGCAGTAAATGAGCGGCAGGAAGCGAGTGCCCTCGATGCGGACCGGGAAGAGCGGGTCTGCGGTGTCGATGGTATAGAGCAGGTGGCAGGGTTCATTGCCTCCCGGCGGTATGACCGGGGTTTCCAGTTCGCCGCCGAACCAGTGCATGAAAGAGCCATTTGTTCCTTCCACCGGGAAGCATGCGCGGTCGCGGATGAAATCGTTCACGTCTTGGTTTTAACAGCCTGTTCCGGATTCCATCCTATTTTGAAGTCGATTTAACTTCAGCGCTGCCGGTGCTTCTTGAAAATCGCTAGCGTGCGGTCGCGCTCGGTGGCGTGATCGACGCAGGGGAGGGGGTAGCCCGGGGCGAGGGGGTGGCCGTCTTTCGGCGGAGCGAAGAGCGCGTCCACCGGCACCTTGGCCAGTTCCGGGAGCCAGCGCTTCATGTAGGTGCCGTCCGGATCGTAGCGTTTCGCCTGGGTCCACGGGTTCTGGATGCGGAAATACGGTGCGGCATCGGCCCCGGTGCCGGCGCTCCATTGCCAGCCGCCGTTGTTCGAGGCGATCTCGCCGTCCAGGAGGTGCTGCATGAAGTGGTGTTCGCCCAGCCGCCAGTCGATGTGGAGGTCCTTTGTGAGGAACATGGCGGAGATCATCCGCACGCGATTGTGCATGAAGCCGGTGGCAAGCAGCTCGCGCATCCCGGCATCGACGATGGGAAAACCGGTGAGTCCCTGTTTCCAGGCCTCGAACTTCCCGTCCGGCTCCGCCCACCCGAGTCCGCGCCAGTCGGGGTTGAACTCTTCCTCCAGCACGTTCGGGAAGTGCCAGAGGATCGCCAGGTAGAACTCCCGCCACGCCAGCTCCTTGATGTACTTCTCGATTCCCGACCGCGCCGGGGTGGAGAGGGTTTCCCCAAGGGCGGCGGCGGATTTCGCATAAATCGTCCGCGGCGAGAGCAGGCCGAAACGGAGATCCTGCGACAGCCGGGAGGTCCCGGGCACGGCGGGGAAGTCGCGGGTTTCCCCGTAATTACCCAGCCGGCTGGCCAAGGCGGTCTTCAGACGCTGGTGGGCTGCCCGTTCGCCGGCCTCTATCAGGTCGGCCTCCGACTCCGCCCATCCCCAGTGGGCATTGTCGGGCAGGGGCAGCGAGGAAATCCCCGGCGGGGTGTTCAGCGAGCGCGGCTTGGGCAGTGGCTGCGGCTTCTCCTGCGACAGCCAGTTCTTGCTGTAGGGGGTGTAGACCCGATACGGCTTCCCGTCTTGGGTCAGGATTTCCTCCGGGGTGTGCAGGGCGACGTCGTCGTGGCCGTAGCAGGCGATTCCGAGCCGCAATGCCATCGCCTCGACCTCCTTTTCGGCAGCTCCGCCGAAGGGATCAGGGTCGCGATTGTAAAAAATCGCGTCCGCGCCGGTCTCTTTTGCCAATTTTTCCAGCTCCGTTGCTGCCCTCCCGCAGCGAATGACCAGACGGCCGCCGATGGTTTCCAGATTCGCCCCCAGCGACTTTAGACAGCGGCAGAGGAACGCCTGCCGTTTTTCCCCGGTCCACAGGTGCTCTTTCCTCCAATTACTCAGGAGGTAAACCGGGACCACAGCTTCTGCGCCGGCCGCTGCGTGGTGCAGAGCCGTATTATCGAGAATTCGCAAGTCGCGACGGTGCCAGTGGAGCGCAAGACGGTAGGGGGAGGCCATGCCGGCTAACCAAAGCCGGAGCCTCTACCCACGCAAGCGCGCTGACACGATCACGGCGTTCCCAGCAACTTCTCCGCCTTCTTGACGGTGATGTTGCTCAGGCGACCGTTCACCTTTTTCGAACCTTCCAGGAGAGACTTGAGGTTCTCCAGGGTATCCTCGGCTGCTTCAAGTGCTTTCCGACCACCACCGTAGTGTTTGTCGGAAAAGTACTTCGTGAAGGTAACACCTCCGCGGCTCAGGCAGAGCCGCCAGCCTTGGAATGCGGTATTCTCGTAAGTGAATCGAGTCAGGTTGCGCTTCGATTTCATGGAGGGGGCTGTGTCGAGAGCATTCATGTGAAACTATGCCACCGATTCGGGGCTGTGGCCACTCCATTTTTGTTTGAGAAATGTTAGAGACCGCTGGGAACGCCCGATTTGCTAGGGTTTTGCCGGATTTCCCGTATTAAAAAAATTCGTTGCCAAGCCGGGGGGCATCTCCTTAAGTCCCCGCCCGCGCGAGCCCCGACAGCCGCCGTAGGTCCTCCAGCCACGCCGCATCCGCGTCCGTGACCCGCTCGCGGGAGGGTAACCCGGCCACCAAACACGACATGTCCGCCACGAAACTTGCTCGATTCGAGCTTCCTAACCGCCTCGTCAAGCACGAGGACACCGCGACCGAGACCTACGCCCAGTTCACCGCCGAGCCTTTCGAGCGTGGCTACGGGCACACCCTTGGCAACTCGCTCCGCCGCGTGCTGCTCGGCTCCCTGGAAGGTGCCGCCATCACTTCCGTCCGCATCGCCGGCGTGCAGCATGAATTCTCCAGCCTCCCGGGCGTGGTGGAAGATGTCACCGACATCGTCCTGAACCTGAAGAAGGTCAAATTCGCCCACCACGACAAGGAGCCCCGCATCCTGACGATCAAGATCGAGAAGGAAGGCGTGGTCACCGCCGGTGACATCCAAGGCGACAACATTTACGACGTGGTTAATAAAGACCAGGTCATCTGCACCCTCGACAAGAAGGTGAAGTTCGATTGCGAGTTCGAGGTCCGCGTCGGACGCGGCTTCTTCACTGGCGACGAGAACAAGCGCAAGGACCAGCCGATCGGCGTCATCGCCATCGACTCGATCTTCTCCCCGGTCACCCGCGTGAAGTACGCGGTCGATACCACCCGCGTCGGCCAGATGACCGACTACGACAAGCTGGTGCTGGATATCTGGACCGACGGCCGCATCACCCCGCAGGACGCCCTCCTGCAGGCCTCCGCGATCCTCCGCCACCACCTCGACGTCTTCGTCAACTACGACGAGAACGCCGTGGACTTCGAGGAAGCGCCGACCGAGTCCAACGAGGAGAACGCCGCGCTCAAGAAGCTTCTCAACATGAGCGTCAACGAGATCGAGCTTTCGGTCCGTGCCGCCAACTGCCTCAACAACGCGAACATCACGTCCGTCGGCCAGCTGGCCATGAAGTCGGAAGCGGAGATGCTCAAGTACCGCAACTTCGGCAAGAAGTCGCTTAACGAGATCAAGGACAAGCTTTCCGAACTCGGCCTCGGCCTCGGAATGTCCCTCGATCCCTCCCTCCTCTCCGGCCCGGTGCCGGCCGTTCGCGGCCCGCGCCTGGGTGTCGAAGAAGAAGCCCCGGTGGGTCTTGCCGACCTGATCGCCCAGAATCTAGACGACTAATTAAGAAAGGGACCGCACCCGATGAGACATCGCCGCAATACCACCAAGCTCAAGCGCACCGCCGCCCACCGGCGCTCGCTGCTTGCAAACCTCGCCTGCAGCCTGATTGAGCACGGCAGCATCCGCACCACGCTCGCCAAGGCCAAGGCCCTGCGCCCCGTAGCCGAAAAGATGATCGGTCTCGGCAAGCGTGGCGACCTGCACGCCCGCCGTCAGGCCGTCGCCTTCCTCCGCCAGAAGGACATCGCCAAGAAGCTCTTCGACGAGGTCGCCCCTCTGTCGAAGGACCGTCCGGGCGGCTACTGCCGGATCACCAAGCTCGGGCCACGCATGACCGACTCCGCTCCGATGGCCGTCATCGAGTGGGTCGACCAGCCTGCCGAAGTCGAAACCGTGGACGCTCCTGAAGAAGCGGCCGCCGAACCGACCCCGGTCGTCGCTGAAGCGCCCGCCGCCGAGGAAGCCGAAGCCAAGCCGGCCAAGAAGAAGGCCACCAAAAAGGCAAAGGCCGAAGCCGACGCCGAGTAATCGGTCAGGTTCGACAGATTGATTCTGAAAGCCCCTGCTGGAGAAATCCGGCAGGGGCTCTTTTTTGGCAAATCCACCAATCATCAAGGAGAGCAGGAGCGGAAAATCACTAAGCCCAAATTCTCTAATCATCAATTGAACTGAGTCGAGGTGGAGGCGAGATACCGGGCCAAGAATGTCCTTTTTCATTATCGCTCCGCATGAACGTGGCGGAGGCGCTCTAGTGCCTCCGGCGGGGGCGGGTTATCCCTAGGATCGGCATGTGGGTTTCTGGGCGTGAATGCTTCCACCCAGAAGGACGGGAGTTCTCCCGCTACGATGTTGCAAGGGTGCCCCAGACGACCGCTAGAGTGGCAGTTGATCTTCAAGCAGGAGAATTGATTCATCGACCATGGCAATCGAAGCGTTATCTTGTGTGGCTTCAAAGATCTCATCAATTCCTTTGGCGTATGAGGTGAACACATTGGCCACCGCGGCCTCCAACATTCCCATATATCTCTTCTTACTAGTGGGCAGTTCCGAGAACGTCCGGTCATTTGTGATCGCGAGGGCCCAATCGTTCGTTGTGGTGGGGAGTCCTGCGACACCAGGAACCAAGGGACGATAGCCTGAGGGGCACAATTCCGAGCGCCAGAACGCAAGTTCGGCCAACACGTTGAATCCGCAGATGTCGGATGCGAACTCACCTTTCGAAATCAGTGCGATATTCAAGACTATTTTCAGATATTCCGCGATTCTCTTTCGATTGACGTCGCAGAAGAGCTTAAGGAGGTCACGGTGAGTGGCCTCGGGGTCTTCGCATTGAAAAATATTGAGAAATCGACGAGTTCTATTGTCACCTTTCTCGCAAAGGTGCCACACAAACGAGATCTGCGCCCCGTTGAGTTCCGCGTCATTTATGGTGTACTTCAATGAAACCTTGGAGGTGAAGCCGTCACGGACATAGCCTCCCTCATGTCGTTCAACATTGGATCTAACTCGTAATTGATCGAGAAGGCTAATGGCCGGAGCTATGCCCGCCAAATTAGAGGCTGAAAATCCAAAGTTAAAACTATCCTTAAAGGTAACTTGCTTAATTGGCCGATCCTGACCTTTCACGAAATAAACCGGAGCATCTATGAGAGTGGCGGCGCCAGCTAGCGCGGATCGTATCGGGATTTCCCCTGGGTGGAGAAGTGGGCGGTAAGCTTTCCACTTCCCATACCATTCTTCGTAAGCTGCCATTTCAGGCTCCTTTCTTTTAGGCCGCGCGGGCGAAACGGTTACTGCAGTCTTAATTGCTTCGAGATGCCTCTCATTAATGGTTTTGAGCGCTTCCAAAACGCGCTCACTTGTTATGTTTCGTTGGATGAATAGTCTGAGGGCGTAACCTTGTTTGATCATCCTCTCGATTGCAGCTTTGGGGCTTTTTATATCTATACCCTCGGAGAGAGCTCGTGCTGTCAACTCGACGAACGCTCGGCTCCCTGCGGCCCATATCACTGGATTAGGAATTTCCTCGGAGTCGACCGCGACTGGAGGAAGGCCGAATTTTTGGGATATAGCACCGAGATTCCGCACTTCGAAATCGACGTAGCAGAATGTGCCGACTCCTGCCGCAGCAGCCGGTGCGCTGTTGAAATATCGTGTGCTTCGAGTTACCGTGAAATTTTCAATGTAATTCAGATTTCCTTGCAGGGTAATCGCATTGTCTTCCCACGCAGCGGCCACTTGGAATTGCCCAAACCAATCAACTAAGCCGGTCTGAATTAGATTATCTATTTTTTGAAGAAGCAAATCAAACTGTTGGCGTTGTAATTTAGCCTGAGTCTCGAATTTCTCTACCAAACTTTTGATCTGAGCTTCAATTCGGAGGCCGGTGGCTTCGATTCTTGATAATCGGGTAATAACTTCTTCTAGTTGTAGAGTAATTTCTTCAAGTTGCTTCTCATTGGCGCCTCCGCCGCCTCCCCCTCCGAATAGGGATCCAGCGATACATCCTATTACCCCTACCGGTCCGAGGCTGGCGGATCCGCCTATTTTTGCAGCTAGGGTGCCGATCGCGCTCATCGCCTTCAGGGCGCCCTTAACCTTTTGAGGGGCATTGGGAAACTTTAGGTTGATGATGTCTAATCCTAAGTTGGCCAACGACTCAGCAGTAAATCCTCCGCGTATGATATCATGTGCTTTGCTGGTGGTCTGTAATACTTCGGTTAGTTTCTTAGGCAGTATTTCGGCGCTCGGGCAATTCACGAGGGCGCTCATGGAGGAAATGTCTAACGATTCCACACTCGCTTCAATTGCTTTTGCAACATCTTGATCATTGGCTTGATTAAGCTTTACGACTGCGGAGGCCAATCTTGGCAATAATCTAGGGGCGCAGGCTTGAAAAACTAGGCTGCCATTTCCGGGAAGTGCGAGAGCCTTGCCAACGCAATGAATGAGACGGTCGCTCCGGGGGCTGAGGCTTGAGTCTTTAAGATCCTTAAGAAGCAATTCAAAGTCAGTTTTCTGGAGTAAAACCCCTAGGTCCTTACTTCCGCTTGCAGCTTTGATAAAGGCACCTATTTCCGCCTTGTTAAGGCCTTCTTGAACCTTCTGTCCTGCAAAGTAGGCGAGTTTGTGGCGGGTGAAATCTGCGGGCACGACAGGCAAGTCTTGGGCTTTGGCTTTCCACCATGTCTCTGATAAGGAGGTTCCACCGGCGAGAAGGAGCCATGAGAAATTTCGACGAGAAAGAGAATGAGGGGAGGCCATAATCGTTTTTATCCCACGAGAAATTCCACGAGGCGGCAAGTACTTTCTCTCCTGCGATAGAGTTGGTTGAATGAGGTCAGATTGCAATGGCACGGGCTAATGCAGTAACTCTGAATCTTGAATTCCGCCGCTTCCTCGGTCCTCGCGCTGCAAAAGTCGTGTGAATATGCTTTTGGCAATGGAGTCGCCCACGGGACCTGAGGAACAGAGCATCCGCGAGGTGCATTCGACTTGGATCGATGCGGTGAATGCCGGCGATCTTGGCTGCTTGCTCAGCTTGATGGCGGACGATGCGGTGTTTCTCTATCCGGGCCAGGAGCCGTTCGGGCGGGAGGGTTTTTCCGCCAATTTCGGGAACGCCCACCAGCAGCTTCGGATCGATTGCACCAGCGAGCTGGAAGAGGTCGTGGTGGTCGGCGAAGTCGCTTACACGCGGAGCCGGGACGCTTTGTCCGTGACTCAACGCTCGGGAGGGGCGGCAACGCTGCTCGCCGGGCATCGAATCACGATCTACCGCGAACAGCCCGACGGTCGCTGGATCTTGGTCCGCGGTGCCCACACCTTGTCGCCGGTGGAGAAGTGAGGTCGTGAGGGAACCGTGTCCGGCTTGAGCCGCCGCGGATCTGCCGTAGGGTCCGGGATGTCGGAAAACAACAAGGCGACCTTAACGAAGGCGAATTTGGCGATCACCCAGGGGGATCATGAAGGCTTCCTGTCGTTCTGCACCGAGGATACCGAATGGAACTTCTTGGGCGAAAGGACGCTTAAAGGGAAAGAGACTGTTCGGGAGTGGATGGCAACGGCGTATGTCGAGCCGCCGAAGTTCAAGGTGACCCAGTTGATCGCGGATGGTGATTTCGTCGCGGCGCTGGGTGAGATCACCCTCAAGGATGCGGAGGGGAAGGAGGCCGATCACTCCTATTGCGACGTCTGGCGCTTCCGTGACGGCAAGATTTGCGAGTTGAAGGCCTTTGTGATCAAGACGTCCCCGGATGCTGGCCCGGAATCAAAGTGATGGCGCTCCACTAGGCCCGATATCTTGTCCGTCACAGGTATGCCAGTAAGACTGTGGAGCCGGGCTTGAAATGAGCGACAAGAAGCACGCCCAGCGGAATTGATGGAGAGACTCCAAGTGTCTCTCTCCATGCGCTATCGGCCGATCCTCTTTTTGTTCGCTCTCGTTGGCTTGGGCCAGCCAGCCGTTGGCGAAAACCGGTCGGTGTTCGAATGCAAACATGTCCGACCCTCGGAGCTGATGCGGGCGTATGCTCCGGTCGTTGGCAAGGAGGCCGGCGCGAGGATCAGCGTGGAGGGAAGCAAGGTGCTGGTGACGGGCGGGAGTTCGCGGCTCCACGAAGGGCTGCGTGAACTGGAGTCCGTCGTGGACCTTCCGAGAATCAGCGTCGCGACCAAGTTCATCAGGCTTCATCACGTTGATGTGACCTTCGCTGCGGAGCTGATCTCGAAGGCATTTGCCTACGCCGGGAAGCAGGGAGACCCTTTGCAAACCGTGTCGAGCGTCCGGACGAAGCAGGTCTTTGTGATGGGGGCGACCAACGATATGAGGACTGCCGAAGTGCTGCTTCTGAAGCTGGATCGTTTCTACGCCTCGACGAGTCGCGGATGTGGTGGCGGATGCTTACCAGGCAGGGCGGGTCTCTGAGGAAACATGGAAGAGGGAACGCAACCGATGCGATGGGGATGCCTCGGCATGGTGCTGGCACTGGTGGCGAGTGTGATCGGTTTCCTCGCGTGGTTCCATCACGGGATGATCCTTACCGCGGCTGGAAGGGAGTATCCTCCGCAGGAGCGGGAGTCGTGGCTCAAGCAGGGACTTGAGTTGCACTTCCATTGGACTGGCTTGCCTGGGGGCTGCGTCGATAAGGCGTGGGTCAATGGATTCCAAGATCACACGTCCTTGTATCGCATCCGGCTTTCTCCGGAGGAATTTGCCGGTCTTCGCCAAGCTGTTTTGGCAAGCGAAGGAGAGGGCGTGCGAATCGACGACCGCGATGACCTCGGGCTGTGTCCCTTCGGATTCGGGGCTTCATCTCTCCAAGGGCCGGAGAAAATGACGGTTCCGGATTGGTGGGAGGTGGCTTCGCTCCGGTCGTTCGACGGGCTGCTTTGGAGATCCGGTCCAGATGGATACTGGTTTGGTTATGACCGGGAGAGAGGGATCCTTTTTCTTCTGAACTACGAGTAAGGCCGGGAGAATGGATATTTTGAAAGCAGCCGTTAGAAGCCATTCGGCGGGTGTCCTTCCTGCATCAGGCAAATGGTTCCGGCTGGAATCAGCGTGAGCGGCGTTGAAGCGGTATGCCAGTATCATGGCCGAAAGTCAGGCGACGCTGGATCGCTGCTGGAATCGTCGCCGCATTGCTGCTGGCGGGGTCGCTACATTTATTCTCATCCGATCGAGACCTTGAGGTGGCATTGGGCGTGCGCCGATTGCCTGGCTCGCTCCGAAATGAAAAAATGAGGATCGATAGTTGGACCGATTATTCGGTCGCGGCCTTCTTCGAGATCGATCCGAAGGATCTGAGGAATCTTCTGACGGTCAGATCCTACGAGGAAGAGAAGGTGCCTCCAACTCTGGGAATGGAGATTGCGGAGTTCCGCCCACCGTTCCCGGCGAGCGTCATTCCCAACGTCCCGAAGTTTGGCGTGAAGCATTACTATCAGTGGGAACAGAATGAAACCTCGAGTCGCTGCCAGCTATGGGTAAGCGGAGACTTCACGAAGGCCTACCTACACTACTCGACGGACTAGCCGCTAATTTCCTTGGTAGGGCAGCGGCGCGTCTTGTGGCAATGGAGCGCTGTCTGGAGGCAAGGGCGGCAGGGTGTCGCCGGTGGAGGGGGGCGGTGTCTGTGGCTGCTGGAGTTGCTTGGTGCCGTCGGAGTGGCGGTTGATTTCGCCGGCGCGCTTGGTCTTTTCTTCGTCGGCCTCTTGCTTGGCCTTCTCTGCCTTTTCCTTCTTCTCCTTGGCTTTCTCTTCGTCGGTTTTGCCGAAGGCTTTCTTGGAGGCTTTGTAGCCGGCCTTCCCGACGTCGGCGGTGCCTTCGACCACCGCGCCGGCGACGCGGAAGGGGAGCTTGACCAAGCCGCAGGAGGGCAGACCGGTGGCAAGCAGGCAGGAAAGGAGCAGGCGGCGGTTCATGGCGGCGAGCCTAGCGACCGAAATCGCGGGGGCCAGCGGATTGAAAGTCTTCCGCCGAGTGCCGGATCCGCTAGAACCCGGGGCGTGAAGGGAACGTTGTGGTGCCTGCACGGGGCGGTCGGCCAAGCGGCGGACTGGCAGGGCTTTGCCGTGCCGGGGTGGAGCGTGAAGCGGGTGGATCTGTGGCGTTTCCTCGCCTGCTGTCCGATGTCGCTGCCGGAGTTCGGGCGGGCGTTGAATGCGGAAGCGGCCGCGGGGAGCGGCAGGGAGATGGTAGATGGCAGATGGCAGATGGCAGATGAGCTGGCGCGCGGGGCTGCTCGGAGCATGGTGGAGCCTTCGGCTGGCGAAGGCCTTTCATCTACTATCCACGATCTGCCATCTGCGATCTCCAGAAACGTGCTGGTCGGCTACTCGATGGGGGGGCGGCTTGCGTTGCAGGCACTGCTGGCTGGCGGGCCGTGGGATGCGGCGGTGCTGGTCGCGCCGCATCCGGGGCTGGAGTCGGAGAAGGAACGTGAGGCGCGGCGGGGGAGCGATGCGGCGTGGGGGAGCAAGGCGCTGTCGGGGGAGTGGGCGGAGTTTCTGGAAGCGTGGAATGCGCAGCCGGTGCTGGCGGCTTCGAGCGCGCGATCGCTGCTTTCCGTGCATTATCGCCGGGAGGTGGCGCGGAGCTTTATCGACTGGTCGCTGGGGGCGCAGGAGCCGCTTTGGGACGAGCTCGGGGAGATCGATTGCCCGGTGCTGTGGTGCACGGGCGAGCAGGACGCGAAATTCACGGCGCTCGGTGAGCGTGCGGTTCCCCTTATGAACGAGGGCGAATTGTGGGTGGCGCCGGGTGCGGGGCACCGGGTGCCGTGGGATGCGCCGGAGGCCTTCGGGCAGCGGGTCGGGGAATTTCTTGAGCGGGTCCTCTCCTGAGCCAAGACTCCCGCCGCCATGTGGAGCCCCGTTTGCGAATTCAAGGACATCCGTTTTGAGACCACCGACAAGGGTCAGATCGCCAAGATCACGATCAATCGCCCGGAGGTGCGCAATGCCTTCCGGCCGCAGACGGTGAAGGAGCTGCTCAAGGCCTTCGAGATGGCGCATGAGGATCCGCAGGTCGGCGTCATCATCCTGACCGGCGAGGGGCCGGATGCCTTTTGCTCCGGCGGCGACCAGAAGGTCCGCGGGCATGCCGGCTATATCGGCAGCGATGGCGTGCCGCGCCTCAATGTGCTCGACCTTCAGAAGAAGATTCGCAGCTTGCCGAAACCGGTGGTGGCGATGGTGGCCGGCTACGCGATCGGCGGCGGCCATGTCCTTCACATCGTCTGCGATCTCACGATCGCGGCGGACAATGCCCGCTTCGGCCAGACCGGCCCGAAGGTCGGTTCCTTCGATGGCGGGCTCGGGTCCAGCTACCTCGCCCGCATCGTAGGCCAGAAGAAGGCGCGCGAGATCTGGTACCTGTGCCGCCAATATGATGCGAAGCAGGCGCTCGACATGGGGCTGGTGAATACCGTGGTACCACTGGCTGACCTGGAGAAGGAGACGCTGCAATGGTGCCGCGAGATGCTCCAGCACTCGCCGCTGGCGCTGCGCTGCCTGAAGTCCGCGCTGAATGCCGACTGCGACGGCCAGATGGGCCTGCTTGATCTCGCGGGGAATGCCACGCTGCTCTATTACATGAGCGAGGAGGCCAAGGAGGGCAAACAGGCCTTCATCGAGAAGCGGCAGCCCGACTTTTCCAAGTTCCCGCGGGTGCCTTGAGGGGGCGTCCGCGCGAGCCTCAAGGCCGGTATCGAATTCTGATCTCCGGGACTGAATCGGATCGAATGCCGCCCGCTCCGGTGATCGCCGGGGCGGGCGCTTTGTTTTATACAGGGGTGAGAGGTCTGGCTTGCCCAAGGGAATCTAGCTGCTAGAAGGCGGATGCTCGGAAAGCCGAGTACACACGCAACCCATGAAATACCAACTACCCTCCATCATGCCGCTGTGCTGCACTTTGCTAGCACTTGCAGCGATCACTCCCGTCGCCCTTGCGGGAGGCAAAGGACCAGATCCAGAGCCGGAGCCAGAGCCGGAGGTCGACTTCGACACCGGGTTCCTTGTTGCTTCGGGCATCGGGAATGCGGCGCTGACCACCGCCCGCACCGCGACCCGTGACGTCGGCGACCGCCTGTTCGCCATGCGTGCCGGCATTCGCCCGATGGAAGAGACCGTGCAGGCCGAGGCCGCTGCCGCCGATCCCAAGGGCGGCATGTCCAAGAGCCCGATCACCCGGACCACCAGCCACCTGCGCTGCTGGGAGATCTACGGATCGCTCTACTACTACACCGAGGAACAGGACGCCCAATCTGGCTTCGTCCCCGGAGTCGTAGGAGGTCCTGCTGGCGGTCTGGTGCCGATCCACCCGAGCACGGACGTCGATATCTTCGGCGGGAACATCGGCATCGAGCGTCATTTCACGGAGAACTGGAGCGCCGGTCTGGCCCTGGGCCTCGCGAACACCGACGTGGACATGACCTTCGCCGGTAGCAGCGACGCTGACACCTTTTCGGTCACTCCCTACATTTCCTACTTCCGGGCCGATGCCTTCGGGACCGCCGACTACTGGGCGGACCTGATGTATTCGCACGGCTTCCATGACTTCGACATCCAGCGGTTGACGGGCCTGGGCCTCGCCTCCGGCTCGCCGGATGCGGATACCGACCAACTGGAATTCACGACCGGTGTGAACTTCGGGTCGGGCAGCGTGGTTCATGGCCCCTACGGCGGCCTGCGCTGGATCGACGGCTCGGTCGACTCCTACACCGAAGTCGGCCCGGGAGGCGGCTTCTTCCCGGAGCAAGACATCGAGTCGCTGGCCAGCACGCTCGGCTACCAGCTTTCGTTCCCGATTCGCCTGAGCCGCGGCACGCTGGTGCCGCAGCTTCGCGGCGCGTGGGAGCACGAGTTTGAAGACGACGGCAATACCATCTTCGGCGTGCCGCTCGGTGAGCGCGACGAGGATGTCGCCGTGCTGGGAGCCGGTATCGGCTACTACTGCAGCAGCGGCTGGAATGCGGTGCTCGACTACGAGGCCCGCCTCAGCAGCAACATCGAGGGACACTACGTCTCGCTGAAGATCGGCAAGGAATTCTGATTTCCTGCGTTGTTCGGATTGCATCTGCCCGTCCCGGTGATTGCCGGGGCGGGCTTTTTGTTTCCAAGGCAGTAAATCAACCGCAGATGAACGGGATGGACGCAGATGGATGTGATCGAGGGAGAGAATTGGGGCCAGGATGGATAGGATGAATGGGATAAAATGCGATTAAGCCGAGCTTGGCGGGAGAGCCCGGGGACTCTGGAGATCCGGTCGTTATCCGAGTTCATCCGGCTTCTTCGCGGTTAAGATCCAGCAAGCCTGACGGAGATCCTTTTTGTTTGCGTGGCCGGGCGGCGGCGGGCTTGTTCCGGGCGTGATCGCGCCGCTGTTGCTCGCCACCCGCCCCAAGACCTTGCCGGCCGCCATCGTGCCGGTGTGGGTGGGCTGCGTGCTGGCGTGGAAATTGACCGGGAAATTCAGCCTGCCGCTGGCGCTGGCCACGGTGGGCGGAGCGGTCTTCATCCAGATCGCCACGAACCTCTTCAACGATGCGATCGACGCGGCGAAAGGCGCGGACACCGAGCGCCGCCTGGGGCCGCAGCGGGTGACGGCGAGTGGCTTGCTGTCGCGCCGTGCGGTGATGACGGCGGCGGCGGTTTTTCTCGCGCTGGCGATTGCATGCGGCGTGGTGCTCTGGCAGGCGGTGGGTTGGCCGATCCTGGCGATCGGGATTCCCTCGCTCTATCTGGCCTACGGCTACACCGGCGGGCCGTTCCCGCTGGCTTACCGCGGGATGGGGGAGCTGTTCGTGATCCTGTTCTTCGGTCTGGTGGCGGTGGGCGGCACGGTCTTCATCCAGACGCTGGTGTGGCGGAAGGAGGCGCTGCTGTTAGGCGCACAGGTCGGCCTGCTGTCGGCGGTGCTGATTTCCATCAACAACCTGCGCGATCGCGAGGAGGACAGCACTACGGGCAAGCGCACGTTGGCCGTGCGCTTCGGACCCAAGCCGGCGCGGGTGATTGTCTGGATGGAGGTGAAGCTGGCGGCCTTCCTCGGGCTGGTGTGGTTCATTTTCGAGCTGCCGTGGCTGGTGCTGGCTTCGTTCCCGATGCTGAGCCTTGGCATGCGTCTGATCTGGGGCGCGCTGACGATGCCGGAAGGCCGCGGCATGAATCGCCTGCTGGCGATGGCCGCGGGGCAGTTGGTTGCGTTCGCGGTGCTGTTCCATTTCTTCGCGGTGAAACTTTGATCTCATGTCCACTCTGCTCTGGTATTGGCACTATCGCCTGAAAAGTCGTCGAGGGCTCAACGCCCGTTCTTCACGTGGCGACATCGAGGGCGTGCTGCTGAAGGATGCGGAGGGCGGTCACGCCTGCGTCCAGCCGTGGCCGGAACTCGGTGATCCGACCTTGAAGAAGTGTCTGGAAGACCTGGCCGGCGCGCGGCGATGGTCGATCGTGCGCCGGGCCCTGCGTTGCATGGAAATGGACGGTGCGGCGCGGTCGTTGCCGGACCCGCTGTTCGACGATCTCGAAGTGCCGCAGAGTCATGCGACCTTGCCGAACTACGATGCCGCGCTGCTGGAGCAGGCGGTGCTCGCGGGCTTCTCCACGATCAAACTGAAATGTGGGAGGGATTTCGCGCACGAACGGAAGTTCATTGCGGTGGGCTCTTCCAGGCACCCTTCGTTGAGGTGGCGGCTCGATTTCAACGAAACCGGCGATGCTGGTGAACTTGCGGAATGGCTGATGTCGTTGACGGTGGAAGAACGGAGCCGCATCGATTTCATTGAAGACCCGTGTCCGTTCTCTGACACGAAGTGGCGGGAGCTTTTTCTCCAGACCCGCGTGCCGCTTGCCGTGGATCGCGAAGCCGCGCCGCACCGGGTCGAGGCGCAGTTCACCGTGATCAAGCCGGCGGTCGATGAGCCGTGGTTGCTCGCGGAAGCGGCACAGGGATTCGGCCAGCGGGTGGTGGTGACCAGCTACATGGATCATCCGCTCGGGCAGTCGTTCGCGGCGTGGGAAGCGGGGCGGCTGGCCCTGCAATTTCCCGGCTTGGTGGGATTGTGTGGCTTGCAAACGCATCACCTTTTCGAGCCGGATGCCTTTACCGAGGCGCTCGGTCCTTGGAAGCCGGAGTTCCATCCGGCACCGGGCAACGGGCTGGGCTTCGATGAGCTTTTAGGAAAGCTGCCATGGAAGCGTCTCTCCTGATCCGTCCGGAGTTCTGGAAAAGCGAAGCTCCCGTGATGATGGGCGGCGGGCCGGAGGCGGACGTGCCGGGACTGGTCTTTTTCCGTACCTCCGGCAGCACAGGGGTGCCGAAGTGGATCGGCCTGAGCCGCCGGGCTTTGCTGGTTTCCGCTGCGGCGGTGAATCGTCATCTCGAAGTCACGTCGTCGAGTTGCTGGGCGCTCGCCTTGCCGGTCGATCACGTCGGCGGGTTTGGTGTCGCGGCGCGGGTTTTCGAGTCGGGCTGCCGCATGGCGGAGTTCGGGCGGAAGTGGGAGGTGGTGGAGTTTGCCGCCTGGCTTTCAGATAGCGGCGCGAGCCATCTTTCGCTGGTGCCGACGCAGGTCCATGACCTCGTTGTTGCAGGGCTGCGCGCGCCGCAGAGTTTGCGTTCGATTGTGGTGGGTGGTGGTGTGCTTGCTGAAGCAACTGGATGCGCCGCGAGGGAGCTCGGATGGCCGGTTCTCGCGAGCTATGGGATGACCGAGACGGCGTCGCAGGTGGCGACCCAAGGGCTTGATCTACTAGGTTCGCCGTATCAATCCTTACCCATCGCATTGTTGCCGTGCTGGGAAGCGCGGGTGAACGAGGACGGCCGGATCCTGCTGAAAGGGGATGCCTTGTTCAGCGGCATGCTTGTTGCCGAGGGAGATGGCTGGAAGTACGAGGAACGTCGTAGTGAATGGCACGTCACTTCCGACTCCGGGAGAATCGATGGCCGTAATCTCTTTCTCACCGGCCGCGCTGACGCGCAGGTGAAGATCCTCGGCGAACTGGTGGATCCGGTGGCGGTGGAAGCGGAGTTGTTGTCACTTTCGTCACGCCGGGACTTTGTCGTCGTGCCCGTTCCCGATATTCGCGCGGGTAACCGCTTGCTCCTGGTTCACGAAAGCGACACCTCTGGTCTCCCGGAAGTCCTTGTGGCTTATCACTCATCGTGTCCCGGTTTCCGGCGTATCTCGGCATGTCTCTCCGTTGAGAAGATTCCTCGGAGTGCGCTGGGAAAACCGCTGCGCAAAGAGCTGTCACAAATCGCCGAGAATCGGGAGATTTGAAGATTGCCAACCGCTCGACGGGAGCGAATAGTTCAGGAGTCTTGATTAAAAGACCCCTCCACTTTTTGCCACCGCGTGGTGGCTTGCCAGAGACCGGCGGCGGACCGGTACTCGGCCCTTCTTACTCCGCCCGCTCCAAAACCAACCCTGCCATGCTTCACCGTGCCGAGGACGTCCAATCGCGCCTGATCGAAATCCAACACGGGGGCGGCGTCGTCCGGAAACCCAACGGTTCCGCCAAGCAACGATCTCAGCCGGGCGATCTAGGACTCAAAGCCCCCACGCAAACGTCCAAGAGCTTCGTTCTCGACACCAACGTGCTGCTCCACGACCCGGCCTGCCTCGGTCGCTTCACGGATAATCACATCTGCATCCCGGTGGATGTCCTCGCTGAACTCGATCGCTTCAAGACCGAGCAATCCGAGCGCGGTGCCAATGCCCGCAAGGTCCACCGCAAGCTGACGGAAATGTTTTCCTGCTCGCAGCGCGTGACCGAAGGCGTGGCCACCGATGGCGGCGGCACGATCCGGCTGGTGGTCTATGATTCCGCGCTGTGCCCGAAGAACTCGGACATGCTGCAGCGCTTCCACCGGATCTTTCCCGACAAGGAGCGCGTCGATCACCGCATCCTCGCCTGCACGTTGCTGCTGATGGCCTATAACAAGGCTCCCGTGGTGCTGGTCACCAAGGACCTCAACATGCAGCTCAAGGCCCGCGCGGTCGGGATCGAGTGTCAGGACTATCTCAATGACAAGGTCGATGCCCGCGAGGTCTCCAGCTACGATGTCCGTCGTATCGAGGTCGAGGGATCGGAGATGCAGCGTTTCGCGAGTTCCGGAGAACTGGAGATCGAAAGTGAGCGGATTTCCGAGCTGGTGCTGAACCAGTACGTGCTGCTGGAAGCCGGCGAGCGGCAGACGATGCCTGCACGCATGACTTCCGGTGGCAAGCTGGTCCGCCTGCAAATCCCCGAGGCGCTGAAGATCCAGGACGGCGGCGCGCTCAAGCCGATGAACCTCGGCCAGCGCTGCCTGATCGATGCCCTGCTCAATCCCGACATTTCCCTCGTCACTTGTTACGGTCAGGCCGGCACTGGCAAGACCTTGGTCGCCGTGGCCGCGGGTCTCCACGAGATGTTCAACCGCCGCTACAATGGCCTCACCGTCAGCCGCCCGGTTGTGGCGATGGGCGAGCAACTCGGCTTCCTGCCCGGCACGCTTGATGAAAAGATGCGGCCGTGGCTACAGCCGATCCACGACGCGCTCGACCTGCTGATGCGCCCCGCGACCCCGCTCGGCCCGCGCCGCAAACAGCCGAAGAACGAAGGCGGCGAAGGCGGTGGTCCGGTCAAGAAGCCGTGGGAGCACCTAATGGAGCAGGGGATCATCGAGATCGAGGCGCTCGCCTATATCCGCGGCCGCTCGATTCCGAACCGCTTCTTCGTGCTGGATGAAGCCCAGCAGCTCACGCCGCAGGAAGCCAAGACCGTGGTGACCCGCATGTCCCGTGGCTCGAAGCTGGTCATGCTCGGGGACCCCGCGCAGATCGACAATCCGTATGTCGATAGCCGCAGCAACGGCCTAGTCTATACCCGCAACCGGCTCAAAGGCCTGCCCTTCGTCGCGCACGTTTCCCTCAACCGGGGCGAGCGTTCGGAGCTGGCGGATGCCGGTGCGCAACTGATGTGAATCGTCCGGTAACGGGGGCGTGTGAAAGCGCCCCCGTTGACAGGCAATCGGCGCCGCCCTTTACTCATGCCGATGTCGCCCTGGCTCCGCCGCTGCTTGGTCCTTACCCCCCTCCTGATGCCAGGATGCGGGGTGGTTCCCCAGTCCGGGGGCTGGCGCGACGATCTGGCGATGCACGCCGCCCAGCTCGGCTACCGGAACTGGATCGTCATCGCCGAGGCCTCGTTTCCGGCCCATAGCCGCGGCGGCGTCCGCCAGATCAATGCCGACGAGGAAATCCCCGTGGTGGTGGACGAGGTGCTGCGGACCCTGGAGCGCACCGAGCACGTGACGCCGCGGATTTACGTGTCGCGGGAATTGCGTTCGGTGGAAAACGACTACGCGCCGGGCATCGATGAGTTCCGGAAGCGGCTTCAGGGCTCGATGCACGCCCATGAGACGACGGAACTGGAGCAGCAGTCGCTGCTCACGCTGATGGAGGACTCGAACAAGACCTTCGAGGTGCTGGTGATCCGCACCAAAACCGCGCTGCCCTACAGCAGCGTTTTCATGGAACTCCAGCCGGGCTACTGGAATGCCGATTCCGAGTCGGCCCTGCGCGACAAGTTGGAGCGCCAGCGGATGGAAAAGCTGGCCCGCCCGATTCCCTGAAGGCAGGCTGCCGCGGCGATGAACAAGACCGAGGAAATCCGTATCGAGCGCGAATCCGCGTGGATCGGCGATGCCGTATTGGCGCTTTATGCCCGCTCGTGGGTATTGAAAGAGCGCGGGAACATGGACGGCGAGTGGTTCACGCGGCTGACGTCGAATGGCTTCCTGAGTGCCTTCGGAGCGCCGACGGCGGTGGAAGCGAAGATCGGCAAGATCTACCGCGAGCAAGGGCTGGATGCGGCGTTTGCGTGGATCGAGGCGGAGTTGATCCCGCTGTTCAGGAAGCAGATGGCGAAGCGGTAAGGGATTTGCGCTGACGAGCAAACGAAGTTGCTCTCGTTATTCGAAAATGTGTCGGTTGCGGTCTCTTGGCAGGCATGAACAAGTGCCATTCCATTGTTCTCGCTGCCATGATAAGCGATCCGACGATGACTCGGCTTTCTTGGCTGCGATCAACTTCTACAGCGCACTCGCCATCGTCTCATGTCAATCCATCTCCTCACGGCTCGCCCGTGACTTGCACGCGGCCAAAGCGCCGCGGCGTGACCACGGGATCGACCACCCGGACGCGCTCCCAAGTAGCATCGATGGATGTGATCATCGCTCCCGCGAGGTCCAGCGCATTCACGTCCGACAGGTTTTCGGCGGTTATAACCTCGTACTGAATGCCCGGGGCCACGGAGGCACGACGGCGCACAAACTCGATCACCAGCCGGCCTTGGTCATCGACCTCGATGCGCGGTAGCCCGGCGGTGCCGCCTTCTGGCAAGATCGTGCGGTTCGGCGTGGCCAGATCGCCCGCCTGCGAAGCCAGGTTGAAGGCATATTTCAGCAGGTTCTCGACGCCATCGCCGGCCGGCTCGGACAAGTCTTGGGAGCCGTCGGATGCGAGCCCGTGGATCATGCGCCAGTAAGCCAGTTCACCGGGGAAGCTGAATTCGTATGCCCCGATATCGGGGGCCGGGCCGCTTTCACGGGTCGAACCTCGCTGGTCGCCAGCCAGGCCGGCGATCACGCCTCCGCGATTGATCGCGAGGCTGCCGGGCTGCAGGGCGATGGTGGCGGTCGGGCCGCCATTGTTTCCCAAGATACCGAGCAACACCTGGGCGGAGGTCACACCCAGGAGATTGCCATTCGTTCCGTGGACCACACCGGTGGCGCTGGTCGCGCCAAAAAGGTTGTTGGAACTTCCGGCGGAAATGGTCCCGGTTCCGTTTCCGCCGAAGGTGCGAATCGCGTTGTCCGAGTTTCCGGTGAGCAAGCAGTTCACCAGGGTCACCGGGGTCTCCCAGATCCACAGGATGCCGCCGGGGGAGGTGTTGCCGGTCACCGTGAGGTGACGGAGCGAAGTGGCGACGGCTCCGGCGCTGATGGCCGAGGCGAGCCCGGTGCCGGTGTTGCCATGGAAGGTGGAGTTTTCGATTTCCAGCAATGGAGATCCTCCCCAGGCCTGGACCGCGCCGCCCTCGTAGGCGGAGTTTCCGGTGAAGGTGCAGCTCCGGACCACGAGCGAGCCAAAGGACCAGATGCTGCCGCCGGAGTCTTCGACTGAGCCGCCGCGCAAGGTCAGGTGCGAGATGGTCAGGCTGCCCGAACCCTCGACGAGGAAATGCCGGCGCCCGGAGTCGTTGGCGATATCGAGCGTGATACCCGGAGCTGTGGTCGGGCCGAGGAGGGTGACGGTGTCGAAGATCCTCAGCGCCGCCGTGTCGCTCGAGTCGTTCCAGCCTTGGGAAAGGGTGATGGTCGAGCCGGCGAGCGTGGGCGAGAAGGTGATGGTCTGGGCACCCGGGAGCGACCGGGAGTAAGCCAGCGCCTCGCGAAGGCTGGTGATCCCGTCGGTCGAGGTGCTCGTATCCGAGCTCGTGGTGACCGTCAGGCCCGGCAATTCGGTCACGGTGATGGTCAGCGTGCCCGAGCTCGTATTGCCCGTGGGACTGGCCGGGGATTGGTAGGTGATGGTGTGAACGCCAATGCCGGCGGTCGCCGGGGTGAAGATCCCGGCGCTTACGCCCGGCCCGGAGAAGGTTCCCCCGGCCGGCGCGGCTCCACTGGCGCTTGCCAAATTCACCGCGGCGGCATCGGCGCGCAGCGTCAGCTCCGTGGTCGAAAAGGTGACCGGCACTTGTGGGATGGAGGCCCGGTAAAACTCGATGCTCGCCGAGTTGCTGGACACGACGACGTCCGGTGCCGCGTCTTCATTGACCCTGAGCGTGGCCGTATTGATGAAATTAATGCCGGGCGTGGTGACCCGCAAACCGACTCGCAGGGTGCCGTCGCCATTGCCGAGCAGCACGGCGAAGATGGGGCTGAAGGCGCCCGAGATCGGCAAGGCCGGCAACAACACGTCGAGATGGCCGTCGGCATTCATGTCGGCGATGTCGATGCGCGCGTTATTGCTGCCGAGGTAGTCGGCGCCGGCGGCGACATTGTAGGCCGTGTAGGCGCCGAAAGTTCCATCGCCGTTGCCGAGCCGGACGCCGATCAGGTGGCCCGGAAAACTGCTGCCCACCCCGGGCTCGTCGCCCAGCGCCGTGATCAGGTCCAGCTTCCCATCATGGTTCAAGTCCGCCAGCCGGACAAACATCTGCAAGGAGGCCGTCGCGACGTAGGAGGTGGCTAAGGTCGGCTCGCTGAAGGTGCCATCGCCCGCGTTCAACAGGATGCCCACCTCACCCAAGTTCACTTGGTTCACGACGGCCAAATCGGGCCAGGTGTCCCCGTTGATATCGCCGACGGCCATCGACCGGGCCATGGGGGCGAAGCTGCGCACGGACGTGGAGTAAGCCACGGGCGAGCCGAAGGTGCCGTTCCCGTTGCCCGGAAAGACGACCGCGCTCGTCAGCTGCGGACTGCCCGGGTATCCGATCATCACGACGTCGAGTTTGCCGTCCTGATCGACGTCCACCAGGTCCATTTCCCTGGCCGTGTAGGTGATTGGCACGGAGGTCGCCGCCTGAAAGGTGCCGTTGCTGTTGCCAAGCAAGACCTCCAGGGACGGGCTCAGTTGGGACGTGCCGGTCTGTGCGACCACGATGTCGAGTTTGCCGTCCTTGTTGACGTCGCCGAAGCGCGGGATGCCGAAGCCGGCGATCGGGTAGGCGTCCACCGTGAGGTGAATCCCGCCTCGCGACACCAGGGCATGGGTGGAAGCGTTGCCCCGGGGAAAGCCCGTGCGGACCACCTCGTCGAGGCCGTCTCCGTCGATATCCGCGACGTCCAAGTGGAGGTTGGCGGTCGTCGCAGGTGCCATTTGGATGCCATAAAGGCTGCCCAAGTTCGTGTATTCCGGTGTCTGGGCCCGGAGGCTGCCGGGCATGACCGAGATCAAAAGAGCCGCCAACGAAGTCCCAAGAAAAAGGCGGTTATGATATTTACGTGATACAGGGGGCATGTGAAGACGGCGGCGATAGGAGGAAAGAGTATGGTCTGGGGGAATATCAGTAGCCTGAAACCGAAAAGAGCACGTGAGGAGTGTGTGTTCAAAAACCCCCACCCCGACTGAACCCACCCCGACCGGCTTTTGGTCAGCGGCTTGTGCCACCGCCAAACGTCGTTTGCAAGTGGCGATCCCTCGCAGTTGCCCGCCGTCCGCCGAGCGAATATGGCGCGCCGATGAAGGTCGTTTTGACTGGCGAATATCTCAGCTTCATTAATCCTACCAGACGTTGCGCGGCTTCAGCCACGTCCGGAGCAGGTGCTGCCCATGCCCGGACATCTCCGAGCTGGACAGGTCACAGGATTAGGAAGCTGACGGGGATGGCAGATTCCCGGGCATGATCCTCTCAAAGCAATCGCACGAGTGTATGATGCATGTTCCGGCAATGGCTTTTGGCAGGCGGTATAGCCACAGGAATAGCATGGTCTTGAAGCGTGTCGCAGAGGGACATCGGAACTGACATGGGACAAACCGCCAATGGGAACGTTCCGCAAGAGCTCGGATTCCAGTATCGCGATGCGACACCAGGTCACCGTATGCGGTGGGCCGTGGGTTACGCGGTCGAGGAAGGCTGGCCTTACAGCGACCGCCCCTTCGTCAGCCTTCCCGCTACCCACAGGGCAACGAAAGCGATCCCTGCGGAAACGCCGGCGAGCATCCAGACGCGGTCGTCATTACCGGAGTGGAAGCTGCGGTAGATCGCGAGCGGGATGGTCTCGGTGACGCCGGGGATGAGGCCGGCTACCATCATGGTGGCGCCGAATTCGCCGAGGGCCCTTGCGAAGCCGAGTACCAGTCCCGCGGCGATACCGCGCCGTGCGAGTGGGACGCTGACGCGGGAGAAGACTTGCCACGGGGTTTTGCCGAGCGTGGCGGCGGCTTCTTCAAGGTGCCGTGGAACTTCCTCGAAGGCGGTGCGGATGCAGCGCAGCAACAGCGGGAAGGCCATGATCGCTAGCGCGAGAACGACTGCTTTCCAAGTGAAGATGACTTCAATGCCCCATTTATCTAACATGCTGCCAAACGGGCCTTTTCTCCCGAATAGCTTGAGCAGCACCAAACCCGTGACCACCGGCGGCACCACCAGCGGCAGCATGACGAGGGTCTCGACCAGGGCCTTGCCCGGCCACTGTTTGCGGGCGAGCCACCAGCCGAACGCAAGGCCGAAGGGCAGCGACGCGATGATCGCCGCTGCCGACACGCCGAGCGTGAAAAGGATGAGCCTGAAATCGTCCGCCGTCATTTCTCCGCCAGCCCGAACCCGGGGGCTGTGAAGATCTTCGACGCTTCATCCGATTTCAGGAAGTCTGCAAATTTCCTGGCTTCGTCCGCCTGCTTGGTCGCGGTGCAGATGGCCACCGGATAGACGATCGCCGGAGCTTCCCCGGCGGGGACGGTCCAGGTGACCTTCACCTTCTTCGAGATGGCGGCGTCGGTTTTGTAAACGATGGCAGCATCGGCGTTGCCGGCTTCCACGGCGGCGAGCGCGGCGCGGACATTCTCGCTGCCCACGCACTTCGGGCCGATGCTTTCCCAGAGGTTCTGCTGGGTCAGCCAGGTCTTGGCATAGACGCCGGCCGGGACCGCGACGGGATCGCCGATCGCGATTCGCTTGAAATTCGCGAGGTCGGCTCCGCTGGACACCTTGGCGTCGGATTCGGCGGGCACCGCAATGACGAGGGAGTTGGTAAGCAGCTTGGTGACGTCGCGCACCAGCTTGGCCTTCTCGAGTTTCGCCATCGTCACCTCGTCGGCGGAAATGAAGACATCGAGCGGCGCGCCTTCCTCGATCTGGCGGGCCAGCACGTTCGATCCGGCGAAGGCCGGCGTGACCTTGGTGCCGTGCGCTTTCTGGTACGCGGCGGCGACTTCGTTGACGGCTTCCGCGAGACTGGCGGCGGCGGCGACGCGGAGTTCACCTGCTGCGGCGGCGAGCGAGGAGAGCAGGAGGAGAAACAGGGCTTTCATGAAATGAGAGTCTGGGGCGAAGCTTTGGCTCAGACAGAAGCACCGGCATCATATACTGCAAGAGCGCGGGAATGCAGCGGACGGTCCTCAGGCATGTCTCCATGCTGGCCAATTGCCCGGCGATCCGGCAAGAGAATCGGTGGCCATGGATTATCGCGAGCACGCCATCAACCGGGACTGGTCCGCGGAGGACAAGATCGACCTGTTCCGCCAGATGCTGCGTATCCGGCGATTCGAGCAGGAGGCGATGAAGTATTACCAAGGAGGGCGAATTGGTGGCTGGCTTCCGCTCGACATCGGCCAAGAGTCGATCGCGATCTCCGTGCGGTCGGTGATGGGGATGGACGACCACTCATTGAGTGGCTTCCGCGGCATTGGGCACGCGTTGGCGGCGGGGATCGGAATGGGGCCGATCATGGCGGAGTTGTTCGGCAAGTTGAACGGCGTCTCTAAAGGAAAGGGCGGCGCTGTCTCTCATTACTCCCCGGCTCTGCATCATTGGGGTGCATACGGTCTGGCTGCCGCCCACACGCCTTTGGCTGCGGGGTTGGCATTTGCCTTGAAGCAACGGGAGATCCGCGGGGCGGTAGTTTGTTTCATGGGCGATGGCTCGGTCAATCAAGGCGTCTATCACGAGGCATTGAACCTCGCCGGACTGTTCGGACTGCCAGTGGTCTATTTAATCGAGAACAACGGGTATGCGATGGGCATGTCGGTGTCGCGCTCGTCGCGCTTCAAGGAATGCCTCGCCCGGCGGGCGGAGGGCTACGACATCGACTGGGATCACTTTGGCGGCAGTGATCCTTACGAAATCCGGGCACGCGTTTCTGATGCGCTTCAGCGGGCTCGTCTGGAATCCCGGCCGACGGTGGTCGAAATCGAAACGTATCGCTTCTACGGATTTCACATCGCCGATGCGAACCACCAGAAGTATCGCACGCGGCAGGAAGTCCAGGAACGAAGGGCGCGTGATCCACTCGGGCTTTGGCGGAAGCACTTGCTGGATGATGGTATTCTCGATGAAGCGGCGGCTGGAGACCTGGATCTGCAGGCCAAGGAGGAGGCGATGGAAGCCGTCCGATTTGCCGGGGCAGGAGAAGTGCCCTCGATTTCTGATATCGTCCGCGATGTGTATTGGGAGAGTGATCACGACACGGAGGCGTCGCGGATTGGGCGGCATTTCTTCGGCGAGTAGGTGCGGCCTTTGGAGTGCGGTGGCTTGTCGGCGCTTTTCTTTCCGAGGCTTGCCGAGGGTAAAACGTTCCTGGAACGATTCTTCACGGCGACGAGTCGCCTGCCCGAAAGCGGTGACGGGTCCCCGCACTCCGTGGCTCACGCCTCTTCTACTTCGGCTTTGAGGACCGCGAGGAACTTCGCGAGGGCCGGATTGGTGTCGCCTTTCCGCCACGCGGCGGCGACGGACCAGGCGGCTTCCTTGTCGCGCAGCGGGTGCTGGCGGAGGTCGGGGAAGCGGCTGGTACCGCCGGACTGGGGGATGACGGTGACGCCGAGGCCGGCCTCGACCAGGGCGAGGGCGGTGCTGAATTCCGGCACTTGCTGGACGATGCGCGGGTGAAAGCCGTGCTTCCCGCACAGCCGCAACACGTGCCCGAAGAAGCCGGGCGAGCGCTCCTTCGAGATGCTAACGAAGGGCAGATCGCGGCAGCTTGCGATCGTGGCATTGGCAGGCAGGGGAAAGGCGGCCGACGAGACCAGCGTAAGACGGTCCTTGATCACCGGTAGCAACTTGAACTCGGACGGTGCGGGCAGGCGGATGATGCCGAGGTCCAGCGAGCCATTCCGCAGCCCGGCCACCTGCTCCTCCGTGGACATGTCGCGCAGGCCGATCTGGATGCCCGGAGCGTTCTTGCGAAGCTTCACGATCACGCGCGGCACCAACTCCATCGTGTGCATGCCGAAGCCGAGGGCGAGCTTGCCCGATTCACCGAGCGCCGCCGCGCGGGCGCTTCCCAGCAGGCGATCGAAGCTGGCGACGACGTCGCGGGAGTCCTTGAGGAACTGCTTCCCCAGTGAACTGAGCGTGGTGCCATGGCGTCCGCGCTCGAAAAGGGGTGCGCCCAATTCGTCTTCCATCCGGCGGATCTGCTTGGTCAGGGCGGGCTGGCTCAGATTCAATAGCCGCGCGGCCCGGCCGAAATGAAGCTGCTCCGCGAGCAGGACGAAGGATTTCAATTCGCGCATTTCCATCGCCCGAGGTTATCACCGTCATGAAATCATGCCATTGGAAGAATCGCCAGATTGCGAGGATGATGCGCCCATGAATCGGGAAGCCACTTGCACGGGGCTGACGACCGCGCCGCTGGATCGCTCGCGTGCCCGCTGGGCGGCATCAGTCATGTTCCTCGTCGATGGCATCGGCTTCGGCACCTGGGCGGCGATGATTCCGTCGGTGAAGCAGAAGTTCGCCCTGAGTGAATCCGGGCTGAGCATCGTGTTGCTGGCGATCGTCGCCGGGGCGCTGATGTCGATGTCGCTGATCGGCCGGGCTTTGTCGCGGTATGGGAGCGGCAGGATGCTGGCGTGGCTGGCACCGGGCTACGCGGTCGCGCTGGCCTTGATCGCACTCGCGCCTGGCTTCGGCTGGTTGCTCGGGGCGGCGATGATTTTCGGGGCTTTCAAGGGGTCGCTCGACGTGTCGGTGAATGCCCAGGCGATCACGATCGAGAGCGCGGGTAGCAAGCCGATCATGGCGACGTTTCAGGCGCTGTGGAGCATCGGCGGTCTGGTCGCGGCGGTTCTTGTCGGGCTTGCCTTGAAGCAAGGTGTGGCCCCACTCGTGACCACGCTGGTAATCGCCGCGGCGCTCTTGGTGGCCGCGCTGGTGAGTTCCGGCGCGCTCGCGGGAGGCGATGCTTCGACCACGAAGCGCAAGCGCGGATTCGCGCTGCCGAATGGGAGGATCCTGCGGATCGGCGCACTCGCGTTTCTCGCGTTGTTTGCCGAGGGTGTGATGATGGACTGGAGCGCCGTTTACACGCGGACCGTGGCGGGTGCGGAAGCCTGGCTGGCGCCGCTTGCTTACGGGATGTTCTCGCTTTCGATGGCGACGGGCCGCTTGCTCGGTGACCGGGTTACGGCGCGCCATGGTGGACTCGCGGTGCTGCGGGTGAGCGGGCTGCTGACCTTTGTCGGACTGCTCTTGATCATCGCTTGGCATGCGTGGCCGGTGACTTTCCTCGGCCTTGGCTTTGCCGGCCTCGGCCTTGCGAATTTGGTGCCCGTGCTGGTGGGTGCCGGTGGCCGGGCGCACGAGGAAAGCGTCGGCCAAGGGGTTGCGACCGTTTCGATGATCGGCTACTTCGGCTTCCTCGCTGGCCCGCCGGCGATCGGTGGGCTCAGCCACTGGATCGGGCTGCCCGGGGCCTTTGGCGTGGTGGTCGTGTTCGCGCTGCTGCTTGCGGTGTGGGGGCCGGGGGTTTTGGGGAGGGCTTCGGTGAATAGCGGCGCGCCATCAGGATCATCTTCGGACTGATGTAGGCATGAAGCGCGAGGTACCTTTTGCGTAGTCGCACTTGTGGAAGTGCGGAGCGGTCTTTGGAGGCGGGCAGTTCGCGTGCTTCCGCATTGTCACCAATGCGCCTACTGAGGAATGCACGGATTCGCGGATGTTCATGGGACGAGTGATTTGGAAAGGATGACGCTGCGGTAGTTCGTGGTCGACCAGTCGGCGAACTCGATGAAGCGGTAGCCGAGCTTCTCATACCACTGCCGCAGGTGATGCGCTTGCTCCGCGGTATCGAGAGCGAGTTCACGGCCTTCGCGTCCGACGGCTTCATTCTCTAACGTCCCGATCATGCGACGGCCCAGGCCGAGGCGCTGGAGGTCCGGGCGCACGGCGAATTGGCCGAAGGAAAACACGCCGGGCTCGCGATACCACGCGCATGAGGAATTCGGTCCGGCGGTGGGGTAGAGCGTGACAGTGGCTACGATTTCACCGTCGAGTTCGCCGACAAACGGTCTCCCGCGCTGGAGGCGGCTGAGCGTGACCTCATCGCTCTGATGCGTCGCGGTGTAGCGCAGTCCCATCGCTGCGAGCGGTGCATAGGCCGCATGCAAGAGCCGGGTGATTTTCGGGATCGGGTCGTGCTCGCGCCATGGGCGGATCGAGATGCGATCGTGGATTTGGTCGCCGGGGGCCATCGCGAGAGATTCCCGCAGTATCCCGGCTCTGGCGATGACGGATGTTGCCGGCTCCACCACCCGCGAAACCGGGAATTTCCTTACAGTGACACCGCATGTAGGGGGTGGCCCTTACAGCGGGAATCTCATGCTGATCCGATGCGATTGGTATTTCTGATTGGGAATAAGCGAAATTTTCCACTGGATTAAAAAATCGCGGACAAGGCGGCATCGGTCCGTAGGGTGGGGCGGCTTTTTCCCCTTATCCCAACATGGATGATCTTCTCCTCACCTTCACTGGCGGCCTCGGTATCGCTCTTGTTTTGGGCTATCTCTCCCACCGGCTGGGGCTCTCGCCGATCGTCGGCTACCTGCTAGCCGGGATCGTGGTGAGCCCGAACACGCCGGGCTTCGTGGCGGACCGGCATCTGGCGGAGCAGATGGCACACATCGGGGTGATCCTGCTGATGTTCGGGGTCGGGCTGCATTTCCATTTCAAGGAGCTGCTGGCGGTGCGGCGGATCGCGGTGCCGGGAGCGATCGTCCAGAGTGCGGTGGCCACCGTCTTGAGCATGATCATCATGCGGAGCTTCGGCTGGACGTGGACGTCCGGCGCGGTCTTCGGCATGGCCATCGCGGTGGCCAGTACCGTGGTGCTCACCCGCATCCTGGTGGATCACAAGCACCTGCACACGCCGGTCGGGCACATCGCGATCGGCTGGCTGGTGGTGGAAGACATTTTCACGGTCTTCGTGCTGGTCTTAATCCCCGCCATCTTCGATCCGCAGGTGGGAGCCATGAGTGGTGCCGGTGGAGTCGGAGCAATTGCCATGGCCCTCTTGACCACCACGGTGAAGATCGGCGCGCTGGTCGCCTTCACTTTCGTGGTCGGCGGCTGGGCGATCCCGCGGCTGCTGACGAAGATCGCGCGGACCGGCTCGGGGGAACTCTTCACCCTGGCGATCCTGGTGCTGGCGCTCGGGATTGCGATGGGCGCGGCGAAGTTCTTCGGCGTGTCGATGGAGCTCGGGGCGTTCCTTGGCGGCATGGTCGTAGGCCGCTCGGAATTCAGCAACCGCGCCGCGACGGATGCGCTGCCGATGAAGGACGCCTTCGCGGTGCTGTTCTTCGTCTCCGTCGGGATGCTCTTCGATTTCCAGGGGTTGCTGGAGAATCCGTGGCTGGCGCTGGCCACCATGGCGATCGTCATCATTGGCAAGCCGGTGGCCGCTCTGGTCATCACGGTGGCGCTCGGTTACCCGCTGAAAACCGCGCTCTCCGTGAGTGCGGTGCTGGCGCAGATCGGTGAGTTCTCATTCATCGTCGCCACACTCGGGATGAAATATGGCCTGGTGGCGGCAGAGGCTTTCAATGCGCTGGTCGCCACGGCGATCGTCTCGATCACCCTCGCTCCGCTGCTCTACAAGGCCGTCGATCCGGTCGAGCGCTGGGTGGCGAAGCGGCCGGCCTTGTGGAAGATCTTTCACCGCCGGCCTACCGGCGAGGGTGCGGATTGGGAGGATGATGGCATTCACCGCCGCGCGGTGGTGGTCGGGTACGGGCCGGTGGGGAAGATGGTGGTGCGCCTGCTGAAGGACAATGGATTCTCCCCGATCATCATCGAGATGAACGTGGATACCGTGCGGGAGCTGAATACCTCGGGCGAAAAGGCGCAGTATGGCGACGCCAGCCACCCCGCGACGCTGGAAGCCGCCGGGACGGCGAAGGCGGACATCCTGGTGCTGAGCGCGTCCAGCGTGGGCATGGGGCAGGAGGTGATCCGCGAGGCGCGGAAGCTGAATCCGAAGATCCGGGTGGTCGCCCGGACCACCTATCTGAAAGAGGCGGACGAGCTGATCGAGGCCGGGGCGAACGCGGTTTTCTCCGGAGAAGGCGAGGTGGCGCTGTCGATGACAGAGAGCATCCTGGGTAGCTTCGGGGCGACGCCGGAGCAGATCGAGCGGGAGAGCGAGCGGATCCGCCGGGAGCTCTTTACGCGGGCGGGCTAGAACTGCCTTTGACTCCGCCCGCGGCAGCCGCTAAGCCCTGCGCCCCGCTTATCCCTGCCATGAAGGACCAGATCGAAGCCATTCAGGCCGAGGCGCTCGCCCGGATAGCCACAGCCAACGACGCCCGCGCGTTGGAGGACGCCCGTGTCGCCGTGCTCGGGAAAAAAGGCACCCTCACCGAGGTCTCCGCCGGCATGCGCGACGTGCCGAAGGAGGACAAGGCCGCCGTGGGCGCGCTGCTCAATACCGCCCGCACCGCGATCACCGCCGCGCTCGATGAAAAGCAGCAGTCCCTGCAGGACGCCGCCGACAAGCAGGCGCTCGAAGGGATCGACCTGACCCTGCCTGCTCGCGCGCTGCACCACGGCTCGCTGCATCCACTGACGATCCTTCGCCATCAGGCGATTTCCATTTTGCGCCGCATGGGCTTCGCGCTCGCCGAGGGGCCGGAGATCGAGGATGAGTTTCACTGCTTCGACGCGCTTAACACGCCGGCCGATCACCCCGCGCGTAACGAAAAGGACACCTTCTACTTCGACTCCGGCAAGCTGCTGCGCACGCACACCTCCTCGGTGCAGGTCCGCACGATGGAAAGCCAGGTGCCGCCGGTGCGCATCATCGCCCCCGGCTCGGCGTATCGCCGGGACGAGATCGACGCGACCCACCTCTCGGTCTTCAACCAGCTCGAAGGGCTCTACGTCGACACCGACGTCTCGCTCGGCGACCTGAAGGGCACGCTGGAGTATTTCTTCCAGGAGATGTTCGGCTCCGGGACAGAGGTCCGTTTCCGCCCGCACTTCTTCCCCTTCACCGAGCCAAGCTTCGAGATCGATGTGAAGCTCCACGTCAAGGGCCAGGCCCCGCGGTGGATCGAGGTCGCCGGTTGCGGAATGGTCGATCCTGCGGTCTTCGCGCAGATCAATGTGTCGCGCAAGGATGGTGCCTACGATCCGGAGAAGGTGACTGGCTTCGCCTTCGGCATGGGCCTCGACCGTCTCGCGATGATCCGCTGGGGCATCAAGGACATCCGTCTCCTCATCGAGAACGACGCGCGTTTCCTGAAGCAGTTCGCTTGAGGCTGATGTTGGAACCGCCAAGACGCAAAGTTCGCCAAGTTTTCTGATCTTATTTTTCACCATGCCCTGCTTGGCGTCCTTGCGGTGCTCATTTCTCCCGACCTACCATGAATGTTTCGCTCAACTGGCTCGCGACACACGTCGATTTGAAAGGAAAGACCCCTGAGGAGTTGGACCGTCTTCTGACTTTCGCCGGTGTGGAAGTCGAAGGGATCGAGGTGAAGGGTGTCGCTTCGGACAAGATCGTGGTCGCACAGATCATGGAGGCCGTGCAGCACCCGGATGCCGAGAAGCTGAAGGTGACGCAGGTGGATGCCGGTGAGGGCCAGCTCCGCCAGATCGTCTGCGGCGCGAAGAACTACAAGGTCGGCGACAAGGTGCCTTGCTGTCTTCCCGGGGCGGTGCTGCCGGGTGGCTTCACGATTGGTGAAGCGAAGATGCGCGGCGTGGAGTCGAAGGGCATGCTCGCTTCCGCTTCGGAGATCGGCCTCGTGGATGCCGAGGACGGACTGATGATTTTGCCGCCGGATTCTCCCATCGGGAAGCCCGTGAAGGAACTCTTTCACGGCGATGTTTTGCTGGAAGTCGAGGTGACACCGAATCGTCCGGACCTGCTCAGCCATCATGGCATGGCACGGGAAATGGCGACGCTGTTAGAAGTGCCGCTGAAGCCGCTTGAGATCCCGGTGCGCGAGAGTTTCGTCGCGGATGGCGTGAAGATCGAGGCCCCGGACGCGTGCCCGTTCTACACCGCGGTTCGCATTTCTGGCGTGAAGATCGGCCCGAGCCCTGCGTGGCTGGTTGAACGACTCGAGTCGATCGGACTGCGGCCCATCAACAACGTGGTCGATATCACCAACTTCGTGCTGCACGAGCTTGGACAGCCGCTGCATGCCTTCGATGCCGCGAAGGTTTCCGGTGCGCTGGTGATTCGCACTGCAAAGGATGGCGAAGAATTTCTCGCGCTCGACGGGCAGACCTATCCGCTGCTCGCCGATGACTGCGTGATTTCCGATGAAGCGGGCAACGCCCTCGCCCTCGGTGGCGTGATGGGCGGCGCGGACAGCGGCGTGGCCGAGGCGACCACGGACATTCTACTGGAGTCGGCGTACTTCACGCCGTCGCGCATCCGGCGCACTTCGCGGCGCACGGCGCTATCCTCGGATTCATCGTATCGCTTCGAGCGCGGTGTGAATCCGGATGGCGTGCTCGCGGGCTCGGCGTTGGCAATCAAGCTGATCATGGAGATCGCGGGCGGCACTGCCGAAGCGATGACCATCAAGGCCGGTGAGGCACCCGTGCTCACGCAACCGGTGGCGCTCGATCTGGCCAAGCTCGACCAACTCACGGGTGCGAGCATTCCTCACGACGAGGCCGCGACCATCCTCACCCGCCTCGGTCTTTCGAAGAACGCGGATGGCTCTTGGCGCGTTCCTTCGTTCCGCGCCGACTTGCAGCGCCATATCGATCTCGTTGAGGAAATCGTCCGCGTGAAGGGCCTCGATGCGGTGCCGTCGCGCCTGCGCGGAACCTTCGTGCCATCGAGCGCGGTGGATGCCGCTTACGATGCCGACATGCGCTTGCGCGAGCGACTTGCGGGCCTCGGCTTCCACGAGTGCCAGACGATCAAGCTGATCTCCGATGTTCAGGTGACCGATGCGCTGACGCTGAAGCCGCTGCAGCCGGGCGACACGATCCGCGTGAGCCTGCCGCTCAGCGAGGACCACGCGGTGATGCGCCCGAGCTTGACCCCGGGGCTCGTCGCTTCTGCTGAACGCAACGTGCGCCAGGGGAACAAGGCGCTGCGTTTCTTCGAGCTCGGCCGCGTCTTCCGCAATGCAGGCGGGGGCAAGGCAAAGGATCTCGAGAGCGATTCGCTCGGCCTGCTGCTATCCGGCCATGCCTCGCCTGCGAGCTGGGCGCATCCCGAGGCGGCTGCCGATCTCTACGACCTGAAGGCGGTCATCGCTGCGCTGGTGCCGACGGCTTCCTTGCAGCTTTTGCCGCGCGCCCGTGAAGGCTTCGCGCTTGCCGCGGACATTCAGGCGGATGGCCAGAACCTCGGCACGTTCGCGATGCTGTTGCCCTCGCGCCAACGCGAGCTCGATGCTCCCACTCCGGTGTTCGTGGCCGAGCTTGATCTGTCGAAGCTGCGGAAGTTTGTCGCGGGAAGCCGCGAGATTGCCGAGCTGCCGCAGTTCCCGGGATCCTCGCGGGACCTTGCGTTGGAGGCACCGGCCGTGCTGGCGAATGCCGAGATCGAGCGCGTGCTGGCGAAGGTGAAGGAGCCGTTGCTGACGGGCTTCGAATGCTTCGACGTGTTCCGCGATGAAAGCGGGCAGAAGCTTGCTGTCGATCGCAAGTCGATCGCCTATCGCATGCACTATCGTGCGTCGGACCGCACGTTAAAGGCGGAAGAGATCGATGCTGCGCACAAGATCGTCGTCACGGCGTTGACCGGGGGACTGCCGGTGAGCCAGCGATAGGATCTTCGGCGGTCTGGTGAGGCGGACCGTGCCCAGCATGAGGTGTCCCTTCAGGACACGCTGGCTTTGCGCGTTTTTCCCGGCACTTCGTGCCGGGCTTTTATGAGTCGTCCCGATTGGGACGAAGAGAAATGCGGGGTCCTTGGTGGCCGCGCTGACCGGCGACCTGCCGGTCAGCCAGCGATAAGAAGGCTCAAGTCGACGGCGGCTGCGAGACCAGATCCGCAGCCGTCTTCGCATGCTGCGGATGGAACTGCGGATTCATGCTGAGCGCCTTGCTGAAATGGCGCTTGGCGGCGTCGGGGTTCTTGAGTGCTTGCTCGATCATCCCGGCGTGGAACCAGATCTCGGCGTCGGGCGTGTTCCATTTCATCGCGCGCTGGATCATTCGCTTGGCCTCCTCCGGCTTGCCGGCTTTCAGGAGGCACCAGGCGAGAGTGTCGGTGGTGCCAACGTTCTTGTAGGTCTCGTAGGAAGCCTGCGCTTCCTTCAGCGCCAGTTCCGGTTGGCGATCCAGGTCGGCAAGGAAACGCGCGAGCTGGGCATTGCCGCTGCCGTGTGAATGAGCATGGCCATCGTGCTCATGCACCTCGTGAAAGGCGATCACGCGTTCGATCTGCTTCTTTGCCTTCTCCTGATCTCCCGTGAGCTGATAGAGGGTGACCAAGGCGGCGAGTGCGTCGTGGTTCGGTGTGATCGATGCAGACTTCTCGTAGTGCCCGATGGCCTTCGGGTAATCCTGCTTGGCCGCTGAGATGCGCGCGGCGATCACCAGCACTCGTGGATTCTCCGGCGCGGCCTCCAGCGCCTTTGTCGAAAGCTGCTCCGCCGACGGCAACGCGCCGGAGTGGAAGTTCATCAGCGCGAGTTCCGCCCGGCACCATGCGGCGTTTTCAGGGTAGGGCCCGCCGGAATCAATTGCCCGCTGCATCATCGCCATCGCCTGAGTGCCCTTGCCTGTCACCCACAAGAGATGCGAGGCGCGGCTGAGAGTGGAAAGGTCGGCCCGCGTTGCGAGTGCCGCTTCATAGTGCTCGAAGGCTTCGTCGTAGTTGCCGAGTTCCACCGCGCCATCGCCGATCAAGGCATGGGCATCGACGTGCTGTGGATCCTTGGCGAGCACCTTCTCCGCCCACTTCTTGCCGGCGGTGAAATCGTGCTCGGAGTTCTCCACCCAGGCCATGCCGGCCATCGCGTCGATAGATTCCGGCTGCATGCCGAGAGCTTTTTGGTAGGCGGCTTCGGCGGCGGCAAAGTCGTGCGCCACGGAATTGCGCGCCTCTTGCATCAGCGCGTCACCGAGTTTCACCCAAGCCTGCGCACCGGCGCCCTTGAGATTCGCGAGCTTCGTCAGTCGCTCGATCTCCGGGGAGACGGCCACCGTGGGTTGTTTATCATGATGCTCGTGAGCGAGGGCCGCCGATGCGCAAACCATGGCGGCGAGAAGGAAGTGAGGTTTCATGGCGAAGTGAGTGGAAGGGAAAGCCGGCGGCCCGTGTCGGCCGCCGGCTTCATGAGGGCGACTCAGTCGTCGGATGGAGCTTGGCGCTGATCCACTGCCGGGCCGGCGTGAGGCGTGGCGAGGTAAGGGAAGACCTGATTGTAGATCTGGTCATTCGCCGAGACATTGTCGCCGACCACGGTGATCGAGGTGTAGGCCGGTCCGCTGGCGACGGCGGAGAGCGCGATGTCCACCACGTCGTCGCCGACGCGGCGACCATTCGGCCAACCACCGGTATCGCCGCCGATGACGCTGAGGCGATTGAAGCCGGCTTGTCCGGGCAGCTTCACTGGATCTGTGGTGGTATCGACGCGCAGCACATCCGGAATGAAGACCGCCGCGAGGTCGGTGCGACCGGTGGTGGCGAGCGGTCCATCACCTTCAGGGTCGGCGAAGAGCACGGCATTGATCAGGAAGGCGACCTCGGGGTTCTCCGCGTAGGTCTTGAAGGCGGTGGCATCGTTCACGGGCGAGGTGCGGTTGTAGACGTCCTTGCCGCGCAGGGCGACGAGCACTTCATTGAAGAGCGGATTGCCAAGGCGATTCACCTGCACCCACTTGCCGGAGTGCTTGGGGTCCTTTTTCGCGCTGAGCATGGTCATCGCCTGGCGACTGACCGAGGCATAAACCCCCACTCCAGACTGCGCGCCGAGGAAAGGATTGGTGAAGGCCACGGCCTCCAACTGCGTCAGCGGGATCTGGATCGCGTAGCTGAGGACGTTGAAGCCCTTGAAGCCGTCAACGCCGCCGCCATCCTGGCCGAGGCCGTTACCGCTGTCGTTCCCGATGATGCGCGGGTCGAGGAAGTCGAAGATGCCGGGGGTGTCGGCGTAGAAGCCGTCTTCGCGAGGGCCGGCCCAGGCGACAATGCCATTGCCCAGCTGGGTGACGGCCTGCTTGGTCAATGAATCGAGCCCGGCGAAATCGACGGCTCCGGAGACGGCCTTCCCGTCGGGACCGTTGTAGGCCGGCGTGGTGCGCGCGCCGACATTGGGTGGCGACACGGGCAGGTCGGCGGACTCGAACTGCTCTTTCAGGACCTTCGATTTCCCCTTCATCGCGCTTTCGGTGAAGACGTAGGTCTGCGTGAAGTTCTGCTTTCCGTCGCCGATCGTGGTGATGGGGCCGACTTCGGTGCCGCGGCCGTAGGACAGGATCGTATCCGGGTTTTTGACGTCGGTGATCTTCGAGAAGACGAAGTCGAAGCGCCGCGTCTCCTGCCCGGTGACGGGATTGGTGAGGTGAATGCTGTAGCGGGCGTTATCGGCGAAGCGCTCATAGATCACGCCGTCACCGGGCTCCGAGAAGGGGCGGACGGAAACGAGGACGTTGAGCACTTTCACTGCCGGGTTGTCATACTTCGTGCCGATGAAGGCGTACAGGTCGGTCAGGTTGGCCTGGGGGTCCTGTTTGATGAGCGGGGCGTCGCTGTGGCTGGAGGCGTGGGCGACGATCGGGCAGGCAAGGGCCGTGCAGAAAACAGGCGTGATGCGCCATAGGGAACGCAATGGAATGGTCTTCATGGTGTGCAAGCAGTTCTAGGTTTTAGACGGCTCGTGAAATGAGCCGCACCCCCAGCCATGGCGCTGCACGCGAGCCGAGTCGAAGGACACACGGACTCGAAATCGAATGGGGGTATGGGCCGAAAGGGAGGATTGGAGGCCCGCGGCGGTGCTGTTAGCCCGTATTTCAAACGGTTAGATGCGCTTGAGCGCCAAGCCCTTGAAGTTTTTTCGGAAGTCCGTAGTTTTTGGGTTCGAACACCGTCGATGTCTTTATTTCGCCCTCTACGGAATTCCTCCCCCATTCCCTCACTCCCCTTGATCCGAGCCCTGAGCGCGGTTTCCTCGGTCGCCTTGGCGACTGCGGCGACCGGCCCGGTGACCGTCCGCGTCACCGATTGGGCTTCGATGCCGTTTTCTGGAAACGTGACCACAGGCTCCGGCAATCCGGGGTACATGGCGCGGATCAATTTCACCAAGGAAGAACCTGGCGGCACGGGCCGGATGTGGACCTGCGACTTGAATGGCAACCTCCACATCTTCTCGCGAGGCGGCACCCCCGCGAACCGCACGGCGGAGCTGCTGACGCAGGCGAGGAACCGCAGCGCCTATCTCGACTTCAACGGTCGCTCGGCCACCACCGACACCGCGGAAAAAGTCAACATCCCGAACTCAACCGGCACCTCGACCAGTCAGGCCGCGCCGAACGGATTGTTCCCGCTCTTCACGAAGAAGCAGGGTTACGCCAATGGCCTGGTCACCTTCGAGTTCGACCCCGGCTACGCGACCAACGGCAAGTTCTACACGATCCACATTGAAACCATCAGCGCGGATGACGATGACGCGCGGTTGCCGGTGAAGACGAAGTTTCCCGGCTTCAATACCACTGGCTATACCTATACGGACGTCATCAACCCGGCCGGCAGCCCTACCCGCCAAGGGGTGCTGATCGAATGGACCGACACGGACCGGGGCAACCTCACCTTCGAAGGCACGGCCCGGGAGCTGCTGCGGATCGGGTTCAATTCGCACATCCATCCCTTGGGCGACATCGCCTTCGATCCCACGGCGGAGCCCGGCGATCCGGAGTGGGGTGTGATGTACCTGGCGTGCGGTGACGGTGGGGCGGGGGAGTCAAATATTGCGAACGACGACGGCATTCCGGCGCTGTCTCCCGGCGATCGTCACTACAGTCCGCAGCGGCTGGACAGCTTGGTCGGGAAGATTCTCCGCATCGTTCCCGATCTCACGCAGCACACGGATAGCAGCAGCGTTTCCGACAACGAGCGCTACCGCATTCCGAACGACAATCCCTTTGCCGACAGCACTTCCTATCCCGGTGCCCGCAAGGAGGTCTGGACGCTCGGCCATCGCAATCCACATCGCTTTCTCTGGTACGTCCCGCAGGCAAATCCTGCCGCGCGAAAGCTGCTCGTCACCGAGATCGGCCTCAAGGCGTGGGAGGAAGTCAACCTGCTGAAGCGCGGGGGGAACTACGGCTACGCCGAGCGCGAAGGCCCCCAGCGACTGATCATCTCCACCAACAGCGGCATCCACCAAACGACCGGCGCGCTGCCGTCGCCGGATACGCTGCCAATCCAGCTCACTGCGAACAGCTTCGCGCCGGGCGATGTGGTGCCGGAGTATCCCGTGATCGCCTACCCGCACACCGCGGCCTTTGGCGATGCGATCTCGAGTGGCTTCTTCTACCGCGGCACCGCCATACCGGGGCTTCAGGGGAAATTCGTTTTCGCCGACATCACCACCGGCCGGTTGTGGTGCAGCGAGTGGACCGATATGGTCGAGGCCGATGACGGCGATCCTGCGACCCTTGCCGGCATGCAGCCGGTCACGCTGGTGTGGGACAATCCGAACGACAGTCCCGATGCGGGCCTGAAGGCCTACGACCGCTTTTTCGAGATCGTGGAGGCCGGCTATGATTTCCGCGGCGGCGTGGACGCCGACCTGCCCGGTGGTGCCACCATCTCCGGCACTGGCCGTGCCGACATTCGCCTGGCTGTCGATGCGGCCGGTGAACTCTACGTGACCAGCAAGAGCGATGGCGTGATCCGCAGCCTCGGGATCGTGGCTCCGCCAGTCCTCACCACCCAACCGGTGGACAAATGGATCTCCGTCGGGTCGGATGCCGACTTCACCGTGGTTGCCACCAGCAGCCCGGCTCCGTCCTATCGCTGGCAGCGCCTGGCTTCCGGTAGCAACACATGGCAGAATCTCTCGGAAGACTCCGTGTGCAGTGGCACCGGCACCGCCTCGCTGCACGTGGAAAGTCCCGGCAAGGAGCGCTCCGGCGACCTCTACCGCTGCGTCGTCACCTGCACCGGCGCGGAGGCCGTCTCCTCTGCCGCCATGCTGGAGATGAAGGTGGTGCCGACGTCGTGGCTCGATGACTACTTCGACTCAAATGAACGCGCCAAGCGCGAGATCGCCGGTGATCTGTCCGATCCCGATAAGGACGGCATCGTGAACCTGCTGGAATATGCCTTCGGCTTCGACCCGGAGAAAAACTCGTCGGCGTTGCTGCCGAAGATCGGCAAGAGCGGGACGAACGCGACCCTGAGCTTTCCCGCGCCACGCTCCACATCCTTTGTGACCTACAGCGTGGAAGCGAGTAGCGACCTGCTGTCGTGGAGCACCACGGGCGTGACGATCACGACCAGCAGCGGCATCAAGACCGCACGCTATCCGATGTCTGCGGAGAAGGCATTTTTGAGGATTGTGGTCAGGTGATGCGGAGCGATACCGGGACTGATGCGGGGCGGGCCGTCATGGGAATCGATCCACAAGGGCTGGATTCCTGTGTCGCGACGCGACACCATATTGGTGCTCGTGTTGGTCCGTGGGTTGAAACCCACGGCTACCATCCTCGACCGCTGCGCGGTCGTTGAAGGGAGCGGTCGTAAGGTGACGCGGGCGTTGAACGGAGCGTTACTCCGGCCACTTGATGTCCGGTGCCTTGCCGTGCCAGTAAGGCTGGCGCGGGTCGAAGAGGTTCATGCCGCCGATGATCACGTGGCCGTGCTTGTCGATGGGCTCAGCCTTTGCCGAGCCGTCGATTCGAAGCACCACGGCTGTCCCTTTGAAGGGCTTGGGGTCGAACTTCCATGTGCCAGGGATAACCGGTACCATCAGCACGGGAGCATAGGGATCGGAGGAAGAAGTGAGGCCGGCAATGTAGGTGAATGCACACTCGCCCTTCTTCAGGGTATCCGCGCCCAACAGGTCATTGCCCTTGCGCGGAGTCCCTGCGGTTTTGGCCCAGAAGATCTTCTCGCTCCTGTTGCCGGTCGCGATCAACTGGCGGAACAGTTCGTTGGAACTACTGCTGCCGAGCGCGAGTGTGGTGCTTGTCGTCGCCTTGACCGCGGTGATGGTCGAGGCATCGGGAAAGGCTCCGTAGTCGTTGCCAAAATCGATCAATGCCAAATTGACCTGCTTGATGTTGTTGATGGCCTCGGTGCGGTCGGACGCCTTTCGTGATTTGAGGAACAGGGGTGCGCTGAAAACAAAGAGGACGGCCATCAGTCCTGCCAACAAGATCAGGAGCATCTTGTCCCGTGATCGCTGCGCCTCTGGCCCCGGCGGCGGGGCGGGGGCATCGGGCGGGGGCTGCGGCAGGAGGGCGTTTTCCATGGCCTTCTGAAACTTTTCTGAAATGTCGCCTGTGCACAAGTCCGCTCAATGGCGGTTGCGTATTCGTACTTTGGGTTGAAAATGGCGAACCATGCCCTTCCAGATCCAAGCAGAGCTTCACTATCAAGTTCTCCAACGCAGCACCGTGCTGCTCAATGTCCACGCGCTCACCACGGCAAACCAAACGCTTTCTCATGAGTCCTTCCAGATCACTCCGGGCGTCATTTGGGAAGAGCTGCCGATCGGCACCGCAGGCGAGAACCGCTACATCCGGCTGGATACCGGTGACGCCCAGCAACTCGACATCACCTACTCGGTGACTGCGGAGACGAGTCCCGTGATGATCAGCCACGAGGCTCTGCACGACTTGCCCGTCTCCCAGATCCCGCGCTCCGCGCTAACTTTCCTGTTTCCCAGCCGCTACTGCCAGTCGGACCGCTTGGGAAAGCTCGCGTGGAAGGAATTCGGCGGCATTCTCCACCCGTATGATCAGGCGGTGGCGATCGCCGACTGGATCTTCAACAACATCGACTACCTTTCCGGCAGCACCGATGCCGGCACCTCGGCATTCGATACGGTGACGCAGCGCGCCGGGGTCTGCCGTGACTTCGCGCACCTCGGCATCGCTTTGTGCCGTGCGCTCTCGATTCCGGCCCGCTACTTCACCGGCTACGCCTGCAACATGCAGCCGCCGGACTTCCACGCCTGCTTCGAGGCATGCATCGGCAACCGCTGGATCATCTTCGATCCCACCCGGCTCGCCTCGCTCAATGGACTGGTCCGCATCGCCACCGGCCGGGATGCGGCGGATGCGTCGGTCGCGACCATCTTCGGCCAGATCGAGCTTACCGGTATCGCGGTTTCGTGCACGTCGCCGGATTTCCAGCCGCTGGGCCCTGACGATTTGGCGGGGCAAGCCATCGTCCTCGACTCATGAGCGACAGCCACCTGCTGAGAATCGTCCACCGCACGCACTACCTCTATGCGGAGCCGGTGACCTTCCAGACGCACCGGCTGGTCATCCGCCCGCGCGAGGGCCACGACCTGCGGGTGGAGAGCCTGCTGCTGGGGATTACCCCGATGGCGGATGTGGTGTGGACGCGCGACATCTTCGGCAACTCGGTGGCGCATGCCCACTTCCGCGAGCAGGGCAACGAGCTGAAATTCGATGTGGAGGTGGTGGTGCGGCGCTTCTTCGATCCCGATGCGCCGCCGCTGATCGAGCATAGCCCGAGTCCCTATCCACTCGAATACGACACGATGGAGCACGGCATCGTGGTGGGCTACCTGACACCGGTCTATCTGGAGGAAGCCGGGGCGGTGAAGGACTTCATCGGCACGCTGCCGAATCCCGGCGACTTTCCCAGTGCGGAGGCGTTCGTGCTGCGGTTGGCCGAAATCATCCATCAAAAGATCCGCTACGAGCGCCGCGAGCAGAAGGGGGTGCAAACGCCGGCGACCACGCTCTCGCTCGGCAGCGGCTCCTGCCGGGACGTGGCCACGCTGATGATGGAGACGCTGCGCCAGCTCGGGATCGCGGCGCGCTTTGCCAGTGGCTACCTCGATTGCCCGGCGACCCGTGCCGCGCGTGGCTCCACCCATGCGTGGACAGAGGCATATTTCCCGCAGCTCGGCTGGTATGGCTTTGATCCCACGACCGGCAGGCACTGCGACCACCGGCACATCGTCACCGGCGCGAGCCATCATCCGCGCGGGGTGATGCCGGTGAGCGGGCGTTACTTCGGGAACACCGGGGCATTCCTCAGCATGAACGTGGCGGTGGAGTTTTCGACGCCGCAGGAGGCCGCGGCCACGATCCTTGACCGTTAACGCGGCCGGTGAGGGCGGCTACTCCGGCCACTTGAGGTCCGCTACCTTGCCATGCCAGTAAGGTAGGCGCGGATCGAAGAGGGTCATGCCACCTCCGACGCTGACCTCGTGGGTGTCCGACCTGATGGTCTCCATCTTCACCGATCCATCGACGCGCATGATGATCGCTTTGTCGGCGAAGACATTGGAATCAAAACGGAAAGTGCCCGGGATCATTGGGGTCATGACGACGGGAGTCCCGGGATCGCTCGAGGTGGAGAGGCCGGCGACGTAGGCGAAGGAGCACTCGCCTTTTTTCAAGGCATCGGGACCGAGACGGTCGTTCGGTTTGTGCGGGGTGGCCGGTATTTTGGCCCAGAAGATCTTCTCGCTCATCGTCCCGGCAGCGATCAATTGGCGGAAGTAGTCGTTGGAAGTGGCGGTGCCGAGGGCCAGCGTGGTGTGGGTCCGGGTCTGCACGTCGGCAATCGTGGTGGCATCCGGAAACTTGCCGTAGTCCGCGTCGAAGTCGATCAACGCGAGGTTGATCTGCCTCATGTTGTTGATGGTCTCCGTTCGGTTAGTATCCTTCTTCGAGCGAAGAATCAACGGTGCCGAGAGGCCCAAGAGCGCGAGGATGATGATTGATATGCCGCCGGCCCAATAGATCCAGGACATAACGTTCCTGGACCGGATCGCTTCCGGTCCGGGTGGTGGAGCGGCGGCATCGGGAAGAGGCTGGGGCGGCAGTTCCATACCGATAACATGTGAGGTCCCCGGAGATTCCGCAAGAGTCCGCGTCGTCCGACACGGGATGTCGAAGGCCGCAGCCTCCGGCGGATGTTAGGGAGCGGGCGGCTCACCCGTGATTGCCGAGATCTGCTCGTAGCCTTCTTTGGAAAGGTCGCAGCGGACGAAGCCGCCCGCGTAGTAGACCAATGCCTCGTGGCAGCCTTCGCATAGGATGACCTCGTGCCGCTCGTGGCCCTCGCCCCAGCGCAGATACCAGTCGGCGTGGAATCCGCCGCAACCCTTTTCGCCCAACCAGGGCTCGTAGGTCTGGGGTGATGCGAGGATCTTTGCCAGTTGTGTCGCTTTCGCCTCGGGGAGAGCGGGATCGTTGCACCAGAACGCGTGCGCATGCCTTGCGGATCGAGGGCAGAAAACCACCTGAGTCGCGAAGGTCAGGAAGTCGAAGCCGGGATGCGCCATTCCCGAACGAATTTCATCCGGCCTTCGGTCAGGAGGTAGGAAGTATTCGGACAAGGGTGTGGCGACCACCGCACCCCGCAGATGCCATCCGGTCAATACCGCTGCAATCGGCCAAGTTCGCCACACCAGGAGAGCCAGAATGAAGACGCCAATGGGCTTTCGTCGCCCCCGTTTGCGGCGGGTTATTGGAGTGGCTGTGACCTTGCTGGAGTCTTCCATGAAGTCCTTGGGGCTGTGGGCGATCGCGGGCTGATTCAGGAAAGGAAGAAGTTACTCCGGCCACTTCAGATTGGGCTTCCCGCTCCAAATGGGTTGTCTCGGATCGAAAAGGTTCATTCCTCGGATGATGATCTCGCCGGTTGGACGGAGGGTTTCGGCACGGAACGAGCCATCGATCCGTCCCGTCACCGCCTTCTTGCCATATGGCTTGGGATCGAAGCTCCATGTGCCGGAAATCATGGGAGCCATCATGACCGGAGCGCCGGAGGGGGCGTTCGTGGAAAGTCCGGCGACATAGGCGTAAGAGCACTCTCCCTTTTCCAACGCACGGGCCCCCGAGATATTGTCGTCGGGCTTATGGGGGGTGGCCGCAGTTTTCGCAAAGAAGATCCTCTCACTTCTGTTTCCCGCGGCGATGAGTTGGCGGAAGTAATCGTTGCTGCTCGTGGTGCCGAGGGGAATCGTGGTGGAGGTGGCCGACTTCACCTCGGCGATGGTTGAGTCATCGGGGAAGCGGCCGTAGTCGTTGTCAAAGTCGAGCAGGGCGAAATACAGCGACTTGAGGTTGCCGAGTGCCTGGGTCCGATCGGCTGCGGTGCGCTGCGTGAGGATTACAGGCCAAGCAACCAAGACCAGCAGCGCGATGACCATGCAGACGCTCCCGACCCAGAGGATGGCGCTCATCTTGCGTCGTGACCGGATTGCCTCCGGTCCCGGTGGCGGGGCGGGGGCATCGGGGGCGGGTTGGGGTGGTAGATGGGATTCCATGTGAATGCGTGTTGGTCATCACTCGGGCCACTTGATGTCGGGTGCCTTGCCATGCCAGTATGGCTGGCGCGGATCGAAGAGATTCCGTCCGCCAATCATCACATGGCCGTGCTTGTTGATCGATTCCACGCGGACGGTACCATCGAGTCTGAGCACGAGTGCCTTTCCCTCGAAAGGCTTGGGATCAAACTTCCAGGTTCCGCGAATCACCGGCACCATTAAGACCGGCGTATCGGGATCGCCCTCGGAGTGGAGGCCGGCGATGTAGGTGAAGGCGCATTCACCGGGGGCGAGGGCTTTCGCGTCGGTGTCGATCACGTCGTCGGGCTTTCGTCGGGAAATGGCGGAGCTAGCCCAGAAGATCTTCTCACTCTTGTTGCCGCTAGCGATCAATTGGCGGAACAGCTCGTTGGAACTGGAAGATCCCAATCTGAACCCCGTGCCTGTCGCCACCTTTACGTCGGCAGCGGTGATAGCATCGGGAAAGCAACCGTAATCGTGGTCGAAGTCGATTAGTGCGAGGTTGAGCTGCTTCAGATTGTTGATGGCTTCTGTGCGATCGGATCCGATGCAGGTGCGCTTGGTCACGAGCGACGCGAGGAAAAACAGGACCAAAATGCAGATGGAAAGTCCCCCGAGCGCATAGATCCTCTTCATCTTGGTATGCGACCGAATCGCCTCTGGTCCCGGCGGTGGAGCGGGGACATCGGGTGCGGGTTGGGGTGGAAGATGGGTTTCCATGTGGACGCGTGGTTATTCGGGCCACTTGAGGTCGGGTGCCTTCCCGTTCCAATAGTTGCTAGGATCCAAAGGGTCCTTACCGCGGACATTCATACGCCCTTCCTTGTCGAGGGATTCAGGACTGGCGGATCCGTCGATGCGAAGCACGACGGCTTTGTCGCCGTAGGGTATCGGATCGAAGCGTGTCGTGCCGGGAATCATCGGAGCCATGACAAGGGGAAGTCCGCGATCATTCTTGGAAAGACCGGCGATATAGCTGTGGATGCACTCGCCCTTTGCCAGCGCGTTGTCGCCGAGGATGTCGTTGGGCTTGCGACGCTTTCCCGGTGCCGGGGCCCAGAAGATCCTCTCGCTCGTGTTTCTCGTCGCGAGGAGCTGGCGGAAGAAGTCGTTGGAGGTGGTGGTGCCGAGGGCCAGCGTCGTCTTGGTGGCCTCTTTCACATCGGCGATGGTCGAGGCATCGGGAAAGCGGCCGTAGTCGTTATCGAAATTGATGAGCTCGAGGTTGGTGACCTTGAGGCTGCTGATCGCGGAGGTGCGGTCGGCCGCGGTCCTTTGCTTCATGAAAACCGGCGCAATGACAGCCACGCACACGGCCACCACAATCAAAACCACCGCGAGCTCCAGCTTCGACATGCGAGGCCGGCGACTTTCCGGCTCGTCTCGCAAGGCGGAAACTTCAGGTGGTGGCGGCGGTGGCAGATGCAAGTCCATAGGGAAGAGTGAAGGGATCGAAGCGTCACTCCGGCCACTTGATGTCGGGTGCCTTGCCACCCCAATAGGGCTGGCGAGGGTCGAAGAGATTCATGCCATTGAGAATGACGTGTCCGGAATCGTCGAGGGGCATGACTTTCGCCGCGCCATCGCGGAAGAGCACCGTCGCCCGTTTCTTGTCGGACTTGGGATCAAATTTCCACGTGCCGGGAATGACCGAAGCCATCGCCACGGGCGTTTCGGGATCGCCCTCGTCGGAAAGCCCGGCGATGTAGGTGAACGAGCACTCGCGCTTATCCAGTGCCTTGGTCCCGGTGATGCCGTCGTCCGGCTTGCGCGGCGTGAGCGTGGAGCGGCACCAGAAGATCTTCTCGCTCCTGTTGTCCGCGGCGATCAACTGGCGGAACAGCTCGTTTGAGGAGGGCTGCCCAGCGGGAGGCGGGTGCCGGTCGCGGACCTGACCGGCTCGATGGTGGCGGCATCTGGAAATCGGCCGTAGTCGTCGCCGAAATCTGTCAGGGCGAGATAGCGCTGCTTGAGGTTGTTGATCGCTTTCGTTCCCCCGTCGTCGTGGGGCCGACGGAGGATCACTGGCAGCAAGATCAGGACGGCGGCGAACACCAGCCCCAGCCTGTGGTAGGCTGAAGGGCGTGCTTGCGGACGAGGCTCCCCCGAATGCTCAGGAGCATCGGCGGAGCCGAGTGCACCGCCGGGCGGGATGGAGGAACTCATGCTGCCAAAGCTCCACCGTTCCGCCCGCCATGGCAAGCAGGCTCACAGATGTCTTGGTCGGATCAATAGCTCCGGCCCCAGATCGCGCGGGACTTGGTCGGCTTGCCGGTGAGCAGGCAGTTGGCTTCCGGCTCATCCTGTTTGTCGAGCGGCAGGCAGCGGATGGTGATCTTGTGCTGCTTCGAGATTTCGTCTTCCTCGTCCGGCGTGCCGGCCCAGGGGGTGATCAGCCAGCCGGGATTGTCCTTCGACCAGTGGGCGTGGAATTCATCGATCGACTCGCAGGGGACGATGTTCGCTTCGCGGAACTCGATCGCGCGGGTGAGCAGCGTTTCGTGGATGTCTTGCAGGAGGTCGCTGGCGACGCGGAGGAAGTCCTCCTTGTCCATGAACTCCTTCTCATTCGACGCGCGGTCGCGGCGCTGGACGCAGACCTTGCGGGTCTCGATGTCGCGCGGTCCGATTTCAATCCGGAGCGGCACGCCCTTCTTGACCCACTCCCACTTCTTGATGCCGCCCTGGATGTCGCGGACATCGACGTGCACGCGCAGGGGATCGCCGTGGAAGTTCTTTTCCAGACGCAGCGTTTCGGCGAGTGCCTTGCAGGCATCCAGCACCGCTTGCTTGGAGTCTTCCTTCGGGGTGACGGGAATGATGACGATCTGCTGGGTGGCAACGCGCGGTGGCAGCACCAGGCCATCGTCATCCGAGTGCGCCATGATCAGCGTGCCGATCATGCGCGTGGAAACGCCCCACGAGGTGGTGTGGACGAATTGCTTCGCGCCATCGCGGCCGGTGAAGGAGATGTCCTGCGCCTTCGAGAAATTCTGGCCGAGGTAGTGGGACGTGCCGGCTTGGATGGCCTTGCGGTCCTGCACCATCGCCTCGACCGTCAGCGTCATGTCGGCACCGGGGAAGCGCTCGTTCTCCGTCTTCTCGCCGGGGATGACGGGGATGGCGAGGTGGTTGCGGAGGAAGTCCTCATAGACGCGGTGCATCTGGCGGGTCTCGTCGATCGCCTCTTCCTTGGTCTCGTGCGCGGTGTGGCCTTCCTGCCAGAGGAATTCGGCGGTGCGCAGGAACAGGCGCGGGCGCATTTCCCAGCGCATCACGTTCGCCCACTGGTTGATCAGCAGCGGCAGGTCGCGGTAGCTCTGCACCCAGCGCGAGAATGCCGCGCCGATGATGGTCTCGGAAGTCGGGCGGATGACGTAAGGCTCGGCGAGTTCGCCGGTCGGGATCATCTTGGTCTTGCCGGTCACCTCGTCCTTCACCGCCTCGAGGCGGTGGTGGGTGACCACGGCGCACTCGGTGGCGAAGCCCTCGGCGTGCTCGGCTTCCTTCTCCAGATACGAAAGCGGGATGAGCAGTGGGAAGTAGGCATTCTGGTGGCCGGTCGCCTTGAACTTGCGGTCGAGCTGCTGCTGGATGAGTTCCCAGATGCCGTAGCCCCACGGCTTGATCACCATGCACCCGCGGGTCTCGGAATTCTCCGCCATGTCGGCGGCCTTGATGACCTGCTGGTACCACTCGGGGAAATCCTGGGCACGGGTCGGGGTGATGGCGGTCTTGTCGGAGGACATGAGAGTAGATGCGAACGGCGAATATCCAGTGCCTTCCGAGGAATGTCGAATGAAAGGCGGCTTGGGTTGCGGCGGGCGGATTTGAGTCCGGGGACGCCGGGGTTTGCACGCGAATTTTCCGGCAAGAGGAACCGAATCTCGCAGTTGTCAGATCACCGGGAAGAGGGCAGAGTGAGGCATGGTCTCACAGGCAGACGCGGTGTTTCAGGAAGCCTTGCAACTCCCGGAGGAAGTCCGCATGGACTTGGTGGAGCGGCTTATCATCAGCATGCCAGGCTATCGGGATATCGAGGAAGAGCAGGTTGAAATCGCACGGCAACGTCTTTCCGAAATGCGTTCGGGCGAAGTCGCGGGCGTGCCGGGAGATCTCGTTCTCGCCCGTGTGCAGGCTTCCTTGGACGCCCGCCGGAATTCATGACCTACGAGTTCCACCCCGCGGCGGAACAGGAATACGCCGATGCCGCGCTCTGGTACGAAAACCAAGTCGAGGGCTTGGGCAGCCGCTTTGCAGCCGCAATTTCCGAAGCGATCGGGACCATTCTCAAAGAACCAGGGAGATTTCAATGTCTGGGAGACGGGCTCCGGGTCTTCCGGCTGAATCGTTGGCCTTACAAGCTCTACTACGAGTTTCAGGAAGCCAAAGGCCACGTTCGCATCGTCTGCGTGATGCATCAAAAGCGGCGGCCGGAGTATTGGATGGCGCGGATGGGCCGATAGGGAGAATGTTGGCGCCTGAATTCGCGATCGGGAAAAGACGTTGGAAGCCGACGGTTAGATGGTCACAGCTTCTCCGCCGCCTCGTGCAACAGTGCCTCCGTCGTCTCCCAATCGATGCACGAGTCGGTGATCGATTGGCCGCGGATGAGCTGGTTGAGCGGCTTGGGGAAGGACTGGCTGCCGGCGACGAGATTGCTTTCGAGCATCGCGCCGGTGATAGAGCGGTCGCCGGCGGCACGTTGGCGGACGATTTCGCGGAAGACGCCGGGCATTTTCGCGCAGTCCTTGCCGCAGTTGGCGTGGGACGCATCGATGACCAGGCCCGGCGCTAGTTTGGCGGCCAGCAGCGCCTCGCGGGCGGCGGAAATACTGGCTTCGTCGTAGTTCGGGCCATGGTCGCCGCCGCGCAGGATGACGTGGCAGGAGGGATTGCCCGTGGTGGTGACGGAGGAGGCGATGCCTTCCTCGGACACGCCGAGGAAGGTCTGCGGCATGGCGGCGGCTTTCACCGCATTGATGGCGGCGGTGAGGTCGCCGGAGGTGGTGTTCTTGAAGCCGACGGGCATCGAGAGGCCGGACGCCATTTGCCGGTGCGTCTGGCTTTCCGCGGTGCGCGCGCCGATGGCCGACCATGAAATGAGGTCCGCGATGTACTGAGGGGTGATCGGGTCGAGCAGCTCGGTGGCGGTCGGCAGGCCGAGGTCGATCACGCTGCGCAGGAAGTGCCGGGCGCGGCGGAGGCCTTCCGGAATGTCATCGGTGCCATCGAGGTGCGGGTCCATGATGAGCCCCTTCCAGCCGACGGTGGTGCGGGGCTTCTCAAAATAGACCCGCATGACGAGGTAGAGCTTGTCGCGCAGGCGCTCGGCGAGGGCGGCGAGGCGGTGGGCATACTCGAGACCGGAGTCGGTGTCGTGGATCGAGCAGGGGCCGACGATCACCAGAAAGCGCGGGTCATTTCCCGACAACAGCGTGCGCAGGTGGACGCGGGACTGCGCGACGAAGTCCGCCCGGCCATCGCCGCGCGGGATCTCCGCCTGGAGGCGGGCCGGCGAGGGCAGCGGGACATTGCGGGCGACGTGGAGGTCGGTGACACGCGAGGGCATGCCCTAGAAAGAAGTGCCAAGTGAGAAGTGCCAAGTGCCAAGAACTCTCCTGCGGGCGTCTGCCCCTGGAAAAGTAAGAAATCCCGGCTGGATTTGGAGGGAGCGGGTTTGCAATGTTGGATAAGTGAGAAGCCGGGTCATGTACATCGAGGACAAGAGTACGGGGTTGGTCGGACCCGCGCGGATCGGTCGGGTGACCTTCTCGAAGACAGGCCGGACGATTTACTACGGAGGCAAGGAGTTCCGGAGTTTAAAAGGAGGCTACAAGGCGAATTACTACGAGGTAGAGAGCGGGAATCACTTTTGGATCACCGGCCCGAAACGCAATGGCGGCGACGCGCTCTATGCGACGCATGTCGCTCCGCAGATCGATGATGACGTGAGGGAAGAATACTGGCGGGAGATTCGCGGGCGAGGCGGGGACGCTCTCGTCTGATCCGGTGGCCTCGACCACGCGTCGCCCGCCACTTTCTTCACGCACGCGCGCATTCTCTCCGCCATCTGCTTATCCTCGCTGTCGCTAGGCTTTCTCCCACGGACCCGTCACCGCCACGGTGATCCCGCGGCTCTGGAGGTTCACGAAGAACCACTTTCCGTCCGGCGAGAAGCAGCCGCCGGCGAACTCGCCCTGGGCGCTGGAATTCCGGGCGAGGGTGAAGATTTTCCCCTCTGGCGTGACGCAGCGGACGTGGGCGGCGGGCGAGAAGCTGGGGTCGATGAGGTCCTCGCAGATGACGATGCCGCCCCATGGGGCGGGGCAGAGGTTGTCGCCATTGGTGAGCAGGTCGCTTTCCTCCGGCTGGAGGAAAAGCTCGAGCGTATCCTCCTTCGCGGGATCGCCGGAGGGATCGAGGCGGAAGATCTGGCCGCGGCGGGAGGGGCCGCCATCGGTGCAGCAGATGAAAAACGATTTCTCCACGAGGTGGATGCCCTCGCCGCGGGCGAAGCGGGCGGCGCCGGCCTTGAAGCCGCGGGCGCGCAGGTCGTCCAGCGGGGAATCGGTGTCCTCCATGTCGATCCACGTGGCCTTCATCGGCTCGCCGACGGCCGGCCATTTCGAGGTGGGATCGTAGTTTTGCAGGCTGGCGGAGGGCTTGCCGGCGATGACCAGCGCCTGGAGCTTGCCCTTGGTGAGGTCGTTCTTTTTCTCCGGCAGGAAGCGGTAGAGCAGGCCATCGCCGCGGTCTTCGGTCAGGTAGAGGATGCCGGTGGCGGGATCGAGCGCGACGGCTTCGTGGCGGAAGCGGCCGAGCGCCTTGAGCGGGATCGGCTTCTGCAGGCCGGGCTCGGTGGTCGCTTTCACCTCGAAGCACCAGCCGTGGCGCTTGCCGCGCCCGGTCGTGATATCGCCGGGCTCCTCGCAGGTGATCCAAGTGCCCCATGGCATCGGCCCGCCGGCGCAGTTGCGCTCGGTGCCGGTCAGCGAGAGGAAATGCGCGGTCTTATCCCCGGTCGCGGGGTCGAAAACGAGGTTCGAGGTGCCGCCGAGCGCCGGATTCAGGCGGTCGTCGCCGGGATCGAATGACAGCGCCGCGTCGAAGCCGTCCGGCAGCTTGGTGCCATTGGGAAAGGGGCCCATCGCGGTCATTTCAAGGCCGAGCTCGTGATTGCAGACCAGCACCACTTTCCCGTCCGGGCCGGGGAAAGCGGCCATCCCGTCAGCCATGCCGGGGACTTGGAAGCCATCGCTCATGGTCTCGCCCTTGCGGGCGAGCACGCGGTAGGAGAAGCCCTCGGGCAGGTCGAGGATGCCCTGTGGGTCCTTGATCAGCGGGCCGAAGGGCTCGATCACACGTGCCGAGGGATCCGCCATGGCGTAGCGCTGGAGCCCGAGGAAGGCGAGACCGGTGGTCCCCAGGAAGGAGCGGCGGCTGATCATGTATGCCACTCAACGGTCGATCCCAATAGGGTCAAGCACACGGGTGCCATGTGGCGTTTTCGTTCCCGAAAAGCGCAAAAAAATCCCATCCCGTCCGCGAGATGGAGGTTTGACACGTCCGCGGGCGGCTGGTTGTTTCCTGCAACCTAGCAATTCCAAAAAACGCCCCGCCAATGAGCGAAAACGAAATCCCACCACCGAAGGCCACCTCGTCGATCCCCGCCCCGCGTGGCACCTCTTCGATCCCGGCTTCGAAGCAGACGTCCTCCATCCCGCTGAAAAAGGAGACCGTGCGGGTGACTCTCAAGGCGTCCGACGCGCCGCCAGCCGCTCCGGGAGCCCCGGTGGCCGCCACCAAGCCGCCGATGCCGAGCGGCTTGGGTGCTCCTCCAGCCCCGACCGCTCCGGCTCCGTCCGTGGGCGCGCCAAAGGCCCCGGCACCGGCCCCGACCATTGCTCTCCGCCCCGCTGGTGCGCCGACCGCTCCTGCTCCGGCCCCGACGATCCGCCTCAATACCCCGGGTGCCCCGACGGCTCCCGGTGCTCCGGCCCGCACCGTTCCGCTCGGCGGCCCGGCTCCCGGCGGTGCGACCGTTTCCCTGCCGAAGGCCACCGTGCAGCTCCAGCCGCCGACCCAGCCGCTCGGCACCTCCACCCCGACCTTCTCGACTTCTCCGACCATCCGGACCGAAGATGACGAGAACGAAAAGGGCGAAAGCATTGCGACCGTTCTTTCCATCGTCGGCTTCCTCGCCGCCGCTGCCGTGCTGGTGATCCAGTTCATGACCTTCAATGTCTGGAAGGTCGCCGACGGCGGTCTTGGACAACTCTTCGAATAAAGCCATCCCAAGATCATGATCTATCCAATCATCACGTTCCTTCTCGCCGCCGCCGTTCTGGCGATCGCGTTCCTGACCGGCGGCACGCCGGTCTGAGGAACCCGGCAAGTCCGTTTCCTGCAAGGACCGCATCGCCCCCGTGGCGGTGCGGTCCTTGACTTTTCCGGGGTCCCCTCCACCTTCCGCCCATGGCTCAGCAATTCAACGAAAGGAATTTCCAATCCGAAGTCATCGACTCCGCCCAACCGGTCCTCGTGGACTTTTGGGCCGAATGGTGCGGACCTTGCAAGATGATCGGCCCGGTCATCGACCAGCTTTCCAGCGAAGTGGAAGGCCAGGCCAAGGTGGGCAAGGTCAATGTCGACGAAGCCCGCAACCTTTCCGTGAAGTACGGAGTGAAGAGTATCCCGCTGCTGCTCTTCTTCAAGGACGGCGAGGTCAAGGACCAGATCGTCGGCGCCAATGTGACCAAAGACATGCTCAAGCAGAAGCTGCTCGCTCTGGCTTGAGCCGCGCCTGATCGGATAGCCTTTTGAAAAAACCGGCCTGGGCGAGCTGCCCCGGCCGGTTTTGTTTTTGGAGATCGCCGCCGTGCGACACGCCGCTGTCTTGCCAGCGGCGGTCCGGCGCGTCTCAATCCGCGGCGCATGGCCCGCCCCGGATTGATCCTCAAGCTCAGTTGCCCCGACCAACCGGGAATCGTGGCGAAGATCGCCAGCTACGTGGCCGGTCACCGCGGCAACCTGATCGAGTTCGCCCAGTTCACCGACAAGCTGTCGCTGCGCTTCTTCGCGCGGCTGGAAATCGAGACCGGCGAGTTGGACGTGGACCCGGAGGATTTCATCGAGGGCTTCGGCACGCTCGGCCGGTCGATGAAGGCGCAGTGGCACTTCCGCCGCCTGCCCTACAAGATGCGGACGGCGGTGCTGGTCACCAAGACCGACCACTGCCTGAACGAGATCCTGTGGCGTGCCGAGATCGGCGAGCTACCGGTGGAGATCACCAGCATCATCGGCAACCGCGACACCTGCCGCGGCATCGCCGGGCGGGCTGGCATCCCGTTTCACCTGATCGACATGGATGGCGACAAGAGAAGCGCCGGCTTCACCCGCATCCGCGAGATCCTCGCGGAGGAGAAGGTGGAGTTGGCCGTGCTCGCGCGCTTCATGCAGATCCTGCCGGATGACTTCTGCCGGGACTTCGAGGGCCGGCTGATCAACATTCACCACAGCTTCCTGCCCGCCTTCATTGGCGCGAACCCGTACAAGCAGGCCTATGAGCGCGGGGTGAAGCTGATCGGCGCGACCTGCCACTACGTCACGGCTGATCTCGATGCCGGACCGATCATCGAGCAGGAGGTCGAGCGTGTGCAGCATTTTCACGCGCCGAACGACCTCGTCCGCCTGGGCCGCAACTGCGAGCGGATCGCGCTGGCCAAGGGAATCCGCTACCACGTCCACGACCGCACCATCATCGATGGTCACCGGGCGATCGTGTTTCCGGATTGAACGTGGTCCGCACGCTCCGCGTGCGGTAACCCCAACACGAGGTGCATAGAGTCCATCAAGTGCTTCGTCCCGCACGCGGAGCGTGCGGACCACTTTGTCAGCCACTTTCCCATCGACGCCCTAACGCCCCGCGGTGAGAATGCGGCGGTGCTTTTCCCGATCAGCGACGACGACCGCCACCTGATGCATCCGGCGTGGGTGACCATCGGGCTCGTGGTGGCGAATGTGGTAATGTATCTCTGGCAGATCACTCATCCTGGCTTCGATCTCGGCTGGAGCGTGATTCCTGCGGAGATCACCCGAGGCATGGACTTCGACCAGCAGGTGATCGTCCAGATCGGACACGAGTATGTCAGGTTTCCTCAAGCTCCCGGGCCCTCGCCGATCTTCCTGACGATCTTTTCCTCCATGTTCATGCATGGCGGCTTGATGCATCTCGGCGGGAATCTGCTCTACCTGTGGATCTTCGGCGACAACGTGGAGCACCGCTTCGGGGCGCTGAAGTTCCTCGCCTTCTATCTGGTCAGCGGGATCGTCGCGACCTTCGCCCAGATCGCGATGAATCCGGATGGATTGATCCCGAACCTTGGGGCTTCTGGCGCGATCTCCGGCGTGCTCGGAGCCTATCTGGTGCTGTTTCCCCGCAACCGGGTGAATGCGGTTTTCTTCTTCAGCATCATCTCCGTGCCCGCCATCGTCGTGCTCGGCATGTGGGGAGTGATGCAATTCATCCAAGGGGCCGGTTCATTCTCCGCCGCTGCCCAGAACACCGGTGGCGTGGCTTACGCGGCGCACATCGGGGGCTTCATCGCGGGCGTGGTGATGGGATTGATCTCGCGGGTGACGATGAAGACCGAGCCGGAGTCGGTATTCCGGCGAATCTATCAGGAGGACTCGAAGGTGCGGCGGTATTGGTGAGAGTGGTCGCTTTTCATGAAAGCCGAAGGCCCTTGGACTGCTGCGGTCCTCCGCAGCTTTCGAGTGAAGGGTGAGGGGCGCTTTTTTGTAGGAACGAAGCTGCCTTCCGGGATCGCTGCAGCGGGCGGGAATGGACGGCCGTTTGATCGGGATGAGGCGGGCTTGTGGGATCGCTGAATTTCACAGGAGCAACCGGCCGAGGCGTGCATTCGAGAGCTGCGGATGACCGCAGCAGTCCGAGGGCGGCTGCGCCGCGGTCATGTGGCGGTGCGCCATGAACGGACGAAATCACTCCTCCGCTACCTTCAGCGACGCGACCCGCGACTTACCCTCGATCAGCACGGGCAGGCGCTCCTCCAGCCATGCCCGCGCGCCCTTGGTTTTCACGGCACATGCCCACAGGGTGACGACGTGCCAGCCGAGCTGGTGCAGTTCGTTTTCGACGCGGGTGTCGCGGGCCTGGTTGCCGGCGATCTTGGCGATCCACCAGTCGCGCCGGGTATTCGGCATCTTGAAGTCGGAGCAGTGTTCGTGGCCGTGCCAGAAGCAGCCGTGGACGAAGATGACCACGCGGTGTTTGGGCAGCACGAGGTCAGGCCTGCCCGGGAGGCGCTTGTTGTGCGGTCCGGCCACGGTGAAACGGTAGCCTAGCCGGTGGACGAGCGAGCGCACCAGCAGCTCCGGTTTGGTATTGCTGCCGCGGATCCGCGACATCACCTCGGAGCGCTTTTCCGCGGACCAAATATCGGCCATGAGGGAAATAGCGCGGAGGTTTCTGCCTGGTGCAAGCGGATAGACGGGAATCGACTCGCGGCGTCGCTTCTCCCAGATTCACTACACCGCCCCGCCACGCCATGCACCTCCTCAACCGCCGCCGCCTTCTGAAGAACTTCACCCTCGGGGCCGCCGGCCTGTGGGTGCCCGGTGCCCTTGCCGAGGCGCTGCTGCTCACGCCGAAGCAGACCGAGGGTCCGTTTTACCCTGTCGATCTGCCGCTGGACACGGACAATGACTTGATCGTCCTAAACGACGGCCTTACCCCGGCGCTCGGCGAGATCACCCACCTCACGGGTAAGGTCACCGATGCCAAGGGCGAGCCGATCCGCAACGCGATGGTCGAGATCTGGCAGGTCGATCATCACGGCGTCTATCTCCACAAAGGCAGCGATAGCTCCGACAAGCGCGACAAGAATTTCCAAGGCTTCGGTCGCTTCCTGACCGGCTCCACTGGGGAGTATTATTTCCGTACGATCAAGCCCGTGAAGTATCCGGGGCGCACGCCGCACATCCATGTCGCGGTGAAAATGAAGGGCCGCGAGAAGTGGACGACCCAGTGTTACATCAAGGGCGAGAAACAGAACGATACGGACGGGGTGCTGCGTGGCATCAAGGATGAGAAGCAGCGCGCGTCGGTGATTGTGGATTTCCTGCCCTTGCCCGGGGTGAAGACGGGTGAGCTGGCGGCGCGGTTTGATATCGTGATGGGTTTCACGCCGGCGGCGTGACTCGTCGATCCCGGAGGGATCATAGCGAGTAGCCTGTGGTCGACGCCGCGCTGCGGCAAAAACCACCGGACTAGTGAAACACGAAAGGAATCCCGGAGGGGATTCCAGCCGGGCAAGGAGCACACCGCGGTTTCTGATTGGCATCGATCCACGTCCGTCATTCCTGCCCTGCTAGCACCCCATCCGGGGTGCCTTTCCATCGACGCGCAACCGGGGGTGGCGCTGCGCTTACCCCCGGCTACTTGCTGCGTCCCCTCCGGGGACCGGCGACTTACCGCAGCGGCGGCGGAGCCATCACGGAGCCTTGGCCTCCACTACCGCGGCTGGTATCCAGGATCTTCGCCAGCGCGGCGACGGTGCCGCCGATGTCGCTCAGGTTCTGCGGCAGGATCAAGGTGTTGGTTTCCTTGGCGAGGTTGCCGAACTGGATCACGTACTGCTCCGCGATCCGCAGGTTCACGGCGTCCTTACCGCCGGGCTCCTGGATGGCTTTGGCGATGCGGATGATCCCTTCGGCGGTGGCGTTGGCGAGCAACTCGATCTCGCGGGCCTTGCCCTCGGCTTCGTTGATCTGGCTGAGCTTCTTCGCCTCGGACTGTTTGATGACCTCCTGCTTCTGGCCTTCGGCCACGTTGATCTGGGATTCCCGCTGGCCTTCGGAAAGGGCAATCTGGGCGCGACGCTCGCGTTCGGCGCGCATCTGCTTTTCGAGCGCGTCCTGCACCGATTGCGGCGGCTTGATGTTGGCGATCTCGTAGCGAGTGATCTTGAGTCCCCATGGCTCGGAGGCCTTGTCGAGGGCCTGGATCACCGCGGCATTGATCGTGTCCCGCTCCTCGAAGGTCTTGTCGAGTTCCAGCTTGCCGATCTCCGAGCGCAGCGTGGTCTGCGCGAGCTGGCTGGCGGCGTAGTAGTAATTCTCGATGCCATACGACGCGAGCTTCGGGTCGAGCACCTGCATGTAGAGCAGGCCATCGATCTCGATGGCGATGTTGTCCTTGGTGATGCAGAACTGCGGCGGCACGTCCATCGCCACTTCCTTCAGCGAGTGCTTGTAGGCGACCCGGTCGAGGATCGGGATGGTGATGTGAAAGCCAGCCTCAAGGGTCTTGTGATACTTGCCGAGGCGCTCGACCACGTAGGCTTGCCGTTGGGGCACCACACGCGCAGTCTTCAGAAGCGCGACCACGATCAGCACGACCAGGCCGACGATGAGCAGCTTGCCGAAATCGCTGCCGCTGACGGCGAGCAGGTTGAATGCGAGCGGAGTAATCATGAGTGGGTGGGGAAATGAAATCAGGCTCAGTGCCGGGGACGGACGTGGAAGGTGAGGCCTTGGCGGCGTTCGATGATGACGGTTTCGCCAGCGGCGACCGGGGTGTCGGAGCGCGCATTCCAATTGGTGCCCTTGATCTCGACGAGTCCGTCTTCGCCGCGGCCGGGCAGGGCGGTGATCACACGGGCCTCGCGACCGGTGTAGTCGTCATCAACCGAGCCCCCGGCATTCGCCGAGTGACCGACGAACCACTTCTTCACGAAGCGGCGAAGGCCAAACAGCAGCACCACCGAGGTGACGGCGAACATTGCGGCCTGCGAGCCGAGGTCAGGCGTCCAGCCGAAGAAGGTGGTGATCGCGGTGAAGATCGCACCCACGCCGAAGAAGACGATGATCACGCCCGGCGCGAAGAATTCCGCGAGGATCAAAATAACACCGGCGATCAGCCAGAGGATTTCCGGGTCAATGGGCATGCGAGTGCAGTGTGGGCTTTCGAGGCACTTCTAACACGGGACGGCGCTCTTCCGAATTACAATCTCGCTCGAAGGCTGTAGGTTCCCGCCCCGGAAAACTTGGCGCACATGGTGTCTTGGCGGTTCCCGGTTCTTCTCCCACGCTCCGCCCGTGACCACTTGGGAAACCGCCTGTTCCATCATTGAAAGCTGCCTCGCCCGCGGCGTCCGCGAGTTCGTCGTCTGCGCCGGGGCGCGGAATGCGGCGCTGGTGGATTTGCTGGCCCGTGCCGAAGCGGCTGGCTTGGCTCGTGTGTGGAGGCACTTTGAGGAGAGGAGCGCCGGCTTTTTCGCGCTTGGGCGCACTATGGCGACCGGGGAGGCTTGCGCGGTGGTCACCACAAGTGGCACCGCGGTCGCGGAACTGTTGCCTGCGGTGATTGAGGCTTTTTACCAGGGTCGCCCGTTGCTTGCGCTGACGGCGGATCGGCCTGAGCGTTTTCGTGGGACGGGGGCGCCGCAGGCGATTTCCCAGCCCGGGATCTTCGGTGAGCATGCTGGCAGCGGGGACCTTGCGGAGTGGAATCATCGCGGGCCGTGGCACTGGAATGTCGAGCTGGAGGAAGACTTCCAGCCCGGCGATTGGACGCCGCCGGAAATCCCCGAAAGCTTCCGCCCGCCGCTTCCGAACTACTCGGTGGCGGTGCTTGCGCGCTGGCTGCGGGAGGATCTCTACCGCGGTCTGGTCGTGATGATCGGCGATCTCGAGCCAGAGGATCACGAAGCGGTTTTCCACTTCTGCCTGGACCTCGGTGCGCCGGTCGCGGCAGAGGCCACCAGTGGCTTGCGCGAGGCGCTTGGCGCACTCGCGTTGCCGGATCCCGACCGGATGTTGAAGGAGCACCCGCCGGGGAAAATCCTGCGACTGGGCGGCGTGCCGAGCGGTCGCTTCTGGCGTGATCTGGAAGAGCTTCCTGAAACCGAGATCTGGAACATCTCCCGCACCGGCTTTCCCGGGCTGGCCCGGAAGTGCGAGACTATCACCTCGCCGGTGGCCCGCGTGATCAAGGGGCTGGGCGATGTCGAAGGGGCGGGCGATGCGCTCGACTACTTCCGTCGTACTTCGCGTCGTGGCGCGGAGATCGATGATTTGTTAGAAGCCTATCCGGAGAGCGAGCCCGGCTTGCTGCGCGTGCTTTCCGCCTATGCCTCGACCGGCTCGTCGCTCTACCTCGGCAACAGCTTGCCGATCCGGGAGTGGAATCTTTTTGCCCAGCGCGACAAGCCGGTCACCGATGTCCGTGCCAACCGTGGGGCCAATGGTATCGATGGACAGCTTTCCACCTGGCTCGGCTGGACGGCCGACGTGGAGGACTCGTGGTGCCTCGTCGGCGACCTGACCGCGCTTTACGATCTCGCCGCGCCGGCATGGCTCGGGCAGATCGAGACCAAGGGCCGGGTGTTCGTGGTCATCAACAACGGCGGGGGCCAGATCTTTTCCCGGCTGCCGCGGCTGGAGGCGATGAGCGACCGGGCGAAGGAGCTGATGCTGAACCCGCACGATGTCCGCCTCGATGGCTGGGCCGCGATGTGGGGGATGCGCTACTTGAAGATCACCAATGAGGATGGCTTCGATGCGCTGGAGCCGGGCGAGGTGCCGTTGTTGGTGGAAGTGATTCCGGATGCGGAGGAGACGAAGGCGTTCTGGAAGGCTTGGGACGCGCTCTAACAAAGAGCGGACGGTTTAAAGCTAGTTCGACCTGCGCCCGTATTGTCCCCCTTCAGGGGGCCTTTGCCTGCTCCGGAATTCCCAGGGCTGCTCCCACTTCGCGGGATTGCCCTAGGCTAAGGAATGTTGCCCCGTTGGGGCATGAAGAACAGGCCTGTGGCCGAAGGCTACATCACCCTTGCCTACATCACCTCGCTGATGAACAGCGGCGGGTCATCGAGCGAATCGCCCATGCGCAGGCCGAGCAGCTTTTGATAGAGCGCGCTGGCCGGGGTGAGGAGAGTGATTTCCCGGCCCTCCCAATCGAGCGCGAGGCCTCCGGCGGCGGGGGCGAGGAGGAACCACTGGCTTTCGCCATCGAGATCGACCTCGACCAAAGCCCCCGCTTCGATCGAATCTTCGGCGTCGAATTCCGGCCACTCCAGCACCTCGAATGCGGCGACGTCGCGCGCGAGATCCTCGACCTGCTTGGCCTGCCCGGCGGCGAGGTAGGACTCCTCCAAACTACGAGTGTCGTACTTGCTCTCCGCCTTGCTGCCGGGGTCGGTGGCGGCGGCGTGGGTGTCGCGGGCGGCGCGGCTCAGGCGGTCGAAGCGCGAGCGGAGCTCGGCGCGCAGGGCATCCAGGAGTCGGTCTTTCATCGGGCGGGTGAGCAGCCTTGCGCGGACGGGGCGGCGAGGCAAGATCGCGGCATGTTGACCGTGTATGCCTACCAGGGCTGCGATACCTGCCGGAAGGCGCTCAAGTGGCTGAAGGAGCAGGGGATTTCCCACGAGGTGAGAGCGATCCGCGAGACGCCGCCGTCCGTCGCGGAGCTGAAAACCGCCGCGAAGGCCTTTGGTGGCGAGTTGCGGCCGCTGTTCAACACCGCCGGCGGGGATTACCGCGAGCTGGGTTTGAAGGACAAGCTGCCGACGATGAGCGAGGCCGAAGCGGTCGCGCTGCTCTCGAAGAACGGCAATCTGGTGAAGCGGCCTTTCGTTATCGGCGGGGGCGTCGTGCTCGCCGGATTCAAGGAGGAGGAGTGGCGGCAGACGCTGGCTTGACCCTTTCGCGGCGGTGGCGTTAGGGTCTCAGGATGGAAAACCCTCTGTCAGACGTGCTGCGGCACAAGGGGAGCCGTGTCAGCCATGTGGCACCCGAATGCACCGTTCAGGAGGCGGTGCGGCAAATGAACAGCGAGCGGGTCGGCGCCCTGCTCGTGATGTGCGACGATATCATTGTCGGGATCTTTACCGAGCGCGACCTGCTCCGCCGCGTGGTCGCCGAGGACCGCAGTCCGGCCGCCACCCGGGTCGGGGACGTCATGACTTCCGAGGTGGTCGTGGTGAAGCCGAACCGCACGGTGGGCGAGGCGATGCAGGTCGTGACCGAGAAGCGGGTCCGGCACCTGCCCGTGGTCGAGGACGGCCGCCTGCTTGGCATCATTTCCAGCGGCGACCTGACGCGCTGGACGGTGGCCGAGAAGGAAGGCCTGATTCACTCGCTGATGGACTATATCCAAGGGACGTATCCTGCGTGACGGAGCGGGTCAGGGATCGATTTTCGCCTCGGCCTTACCCAGCACGGGATTTCCGCGAACGGTGCGGTCTTCAGGAAAGGCGATCTTGTCGGGTCCGGCGAAGTAGTCGGTGCTGACCCATTGGGCCCCGCTGGCGAAGGCCTTGTCGCGCATCGTGGCGGACGGCTTGTTGACGTTGGCGCGGGTGCGGACGAGGAAGCCGTCTTTCACGAGACCTTGGATCTCGTCGAACTGGCGGATGGGGTCATTGCACTTGAACCATGCCGCGGCGGGGTGGGTTTTGTCGGGCGCGCTGGCGAACATGAGGCGGCCTTCGAGGGAAGGATTGCCTTCCAGGTAGCGGCTGCGGATCGCGTCGGTATTGTCCAGGCAGAAGAGGAACTTGCCGCGCAGGGTGTCCACGTCTGGCCAGCCGTTTTTGAGCACGGCCTCGCGAAGGGTGGGGGAGCTGCCGCGGACGTCATCGGGCCGTAGCAGTCGGCCGGCGGGGATCACGGAAAGGATCTCTTTTTCCAAGGCTAACAGCCGTTCGCGGGTGAAGGTTTCCGGCTTGGTCGGCAGCGGTGGTTGCGGCTGGTCCTTGCACTCGATGAGGATCATCACCGACAGGTGGCGCGGGTGTTGGTCGGACCATGCGAGCATTTCTGCGAGACCGCCGGTCAGGAGGGGGGTGTTGCTCCAGCAATCGACATCGGGCACGTGCAGGACTTTCGTACCGGGCTTCTTGAGGAGGCCGGTGGGGTCGTGAGGGGGCAGCTTGGTGTCGCGGAGACCGGCGAGTTTCAGGCCGAGCGGCTCGGCAAAGAGCCCGCCTTTTTCGTCCGAGAAGATATCGAGTTCGAACTGGCGCAGGCCGGCGTCGAGTTGGGCGGAGAGCGGCGGGTGCGAGTAATTCCATGCGTTGGCGTTCTTGTTGAAGGCCTTCAGCGTGCCGAGCAGTGCCTCGGGCGGGGCTAGGTGGTAGGAATTGTGGCTGCCCAGTGCCTGGATCTCGTTCAGCCGCGGTCCGGCCATGGCGAGGGTCGGGAGCAAGCAGGCGAGGAGGGAGAAGCGCATGGACCTTCCGTTAGCGCGGGTGGGGGGAGGCCGCGAGGCGAAATCGGTTACGGTTTGGCGCACCGCACCGCCGAGTGAAATTTTGCATGCAAAAACCCGGCGATGACTTGCCGTATCCCAGTGCGTTGTCATGCTGACCCGGATGAAACCCGTTTGCCCGCGGCTTGCCGCCATCCTGCTTGCCCTTGCCGGGCCGCTGGCGGGAGCGTCGCCGTTTTTCGATCCGGGGGTGCCAGTCCATGCCACGCCGGTGGATGCGGGGGTTTCGGGAATCATCGCGCGCGGCCTTTTGATCCGCACGGGCGGCGACGGCTGGGTGGTATTCGACCAGGATCTGCTCCGCCCGGCGCTGTGGTTCCAGGCTCCGGCGGGAAAGCCGCCGGTCTCGCTGGTGATGATGTCCCAGGCCTCGTGGGAAAAGGCGACGCAAAAGGGTGGCGTGAAGCCGCCGGTGCCGACGGCTCCGGGGTTGGCACTGTCGCCGGCCCTGCCAGGCGTCGGAGCGACTCCCGATGCCCTGCTCAAGGATCCCCGGCCCACCTTTGGCAATGACCCGGGTCGCGGGGGGCTGGAAAGCAGCGGCCGCCGTTTTCTGGGCTACCATCTCGCGGGCGACGCCGGCGTGCTCTCCTACCAATGTGGTGAAACGGTGGTCCGCGAGTGGTACGAGGGGGATCGTAGCAATCTCAGCCGCCATCTTGCCGCGGCCGCGGGAGGAGAAATGCTTTTCCTGGTGACTGCCGGTGATTTCGAGGTCAAGGGCAGCACCGCCACCTCACCTGCCCTGCAGGTTTCCGCGAACCACCCCGGCGTGAAACTGGAAGCGCGCGATGGTCATCTAGTCGCCCGCTTGGCCGCTTCGAAACAGGAACGCCGGGTCTCCCTGAGCTACGGCTCGGATCGTACCGGCGCGGCAGGCAAAACCCCGGCGGCACCGGTTGCCTATCCGCCGCGCTGGAAGCAGGGAATCGACACGCGCATCAGCGAGTCCGCGCGCTCGGGCCCCGGCTGGGTGCTCGACAAGGTCGGCCTGCCGGAGGGCAACCCGTGGAAGCGCCGCGTGCGCCCGGCCGATATCGTCTTCCTGACGCCCGAGGAAGCCGCGGTGGTCACCTTCGAGGGTGACGTCTGGCGCGTCGATCTCGCCGGGGGGCGGGTTCGCTGGACGCGCATCGCCGCCGGCTTGTCCGAGCCTTTGTCGATCGAGCAGGTGAAGGGGGTGGTGCAGATCCACACCCGCAATGGCTTGGTTCGCCTGCGCGATCTCAACAACGACGGCGAGACCGACTTCTACGAGAACCATAGTAGCTTGCTCCTCCAGACCGCCGGTCTGCGCGGCTACCCGCTGGACATGGAAGTCGATGACGAGGGCAACACGTGGGCATCCACCGGCGGGATTGTCACCGACGACCGCGCGCTGACCAACAAGCCATCGCCGAACCCGCACACCGGGGCGATCGTCAAGGTCTCCGCCGATGGCAAAAGCGTGACGGTGGTCGGCAAGCATGCCCGCGAGCCGTTTTTCGGCCGCGACCCGCAGAACGGGCATCTCGTGATGTCCGAGCAGCAGGGCCACTGGGAGCCGTCGTCCGGGAGCTTTCCGGTACCGGAGGGAGCCTCGTTCGGTTTCGGCTATGCGGATGCTTCGAATATCACGCCGCCGGCAGTGTGGATTCCGCATGATCAGGACACCTCGTCCTCGTCGCCGATGTGGCTGCGCGGCACCGCATTCAAGCCCTGGGAGGGTGGAATCCTGCAGCTCTCCTACGGCACGGGCCGGCTCTTCCTCGTGCGTCACGGTGATGGCTGGCCGGCGAAGGAAGGGGCGGTGATCCCGCTCGGCATCGACACCGGGATTCCCGTGCTCCATGCCCGAACGCATCCGGCGGATGGCTCCATCTGGCTCGCCGGTTTCCGCATCTACGACTCCGGCGCGCCGGACCTGCAGGCGTTGGCACGGTTGCGGCCGGCGAAGGAGCCGCTCGCCGCACCGGTGGATGCGCGGGTGGTGAAGGAAGGGGTGGTCATATCCTTCGCCACGCCGGTGGAGCCGTCCTCAGTGAAGGCCGATGGGGTTCAGGCGAAGGAGTGGCAGTACCGGCGTAGCGGTGGCTACGGCTCGCCCCGTCTCAAGCGCGATGGCAAGCAAGGGGTCGATCCCGTGGCGACCGGCGGCACCTTCCTTTCGAAGGATGGCAAGAGCGTCTTCATCCACATCCCGGACCTCAGGCCGACGATGCAGCTCGAGATCTCCCACCGCTTTTACGTGAAGGGGGGCAAGGACGAGCCGCGTTCGTTGTTTTTCACCGTGGCCTCACCACCGCCCGCCGCATGGGCAACGCTGGGCTTCGAGGTGCCGAAGCTGGATCCCGCCGCCGCGAGCGTCCATGGCAGCGCGACCGCGAATGCCACGCCGACCGTGGAGCTCGGCAAGGAGCTGTCCACCCGCTACGGCTGCATCGCCTGCCACTCGCTTGATGGCGCGAAGGAAGGCCACAGCGGGCCGACTTGGAAGGCGCTCTACGGTTCTGAGCGCCGCTTCACTAAAGGCACGCCACGCAAGGCCGACGATGCCTATCTGATCGAGTCGATGCTGGACCCGGGCAAGGCCATTGTGGAGGGCTTCTCGCTCGGGATGGGCAGCTATGCCGGCGTGCTGAGCGAATCGGAAATGCAGAGTATCGTGCTCTTCATCAAGTCGCTGAAGTGAGGCGTCACGGCTTCGCCATGCCCCAGGAGCCGGCGACCATTTCCACGACCTCGATGAATTCGCGGCCGTCGTTCGTGCGGCGCTTGGCGACGGCGAGCCGGAGCGGCAGGCCGATCTCCGAGACCAGCTTGTCCACGGTTTCCTTGTCGTAGATGTCGGAGCCGTCGAAGACCGCCTTCAGGCGGGCGAGGGCGACCGAATCCCTGCGGACCCACGAGGTCGCCTCGCGGCCGGGCATCGGCACGCTGAGGCGGAAGCGGGTGAAGTGGGGGCTCGGCTCCTCGCCGAGTTCCGGCTTCACCAAAAGGTTGAAGATGCCGATCTGGCCGGGGGGGCCTTGGAGGAGCTTGTTGAAATGATCGTCGTTGAAGGCGGTGAAGGATTCCCAGTCGATCTTGGGGCCCTCGTCGGTGAAGATCACCGGCACGGGAAAACCATCGGGCATCGCCTTGGTGCAAACCTTGAAAACGAAGACCGGTGGAGCGGACTGCTCTTTGTTCAGCTCGACAGCGCTCGCCGGGATCGGGCCGTCGCCGTTTGCCTTGGCGTGCTTTTCCATCTCCGGGCGGACTTCTTCCGGTGAAAGCACGAAGGCACTGCGGGCCTGCCAATCCGGCGCCCCGAGGAAGGCGATCAGCGTCTCCTGGGCATCGTTCACCTCGGAGCGTTCAGGCGGTGGTGGAGGCTGCGAGCCCTGCGCTGTTTCGTTCGGAGCCGGGGCCGGGGCAGGTGCCGGTTCGGCAGGTTGCGTCGGAGTGGAAGGCGAGCCGAGCGCCGGGGACTCGAGGATCTGGAGTTGGCGACCTTTGCCGAAATGATAGCCCACGGCGGCGAGCGCCAAGGCCGGCAAGCCGATGGCAAGCGCGAGCCGTGCCTTCGAACGCGGACGCCGGGCGGGTGCGGTTTCCGCGAGTTCGTTCGCATTTTCGATCTCGTCGAGGATGGTCGCGTCGGGAGGAACGGGTGCTGGCAGCGGTGGGACCTCCGGGGCTGCCGCGGCAACGGGCGCTGGAGCGGCAGGAGGCTCCGGGATCGGAGCGGGTGCTGGCGCTTCAGGAAGCTCCGGGACTGAAGCTGCCACCGGAGCCGGAGTTGGTGCGGGCTCTGGAAGGGGCGCTGCAGGCGTCGGCGTCGGCGGGGTGGGCAGCCGTGCGGGCAAGCCGTGAGCGGGGTCAGGGCTGACGATTTCCTGCCAGCACTTCGGGCAGGGCCCCTGCATTCCGGCAATGGAAGCGGGGACCGTGAGCACAGCGCCACAAGCGGGGCAGTCGAATTGCAGGGGAGTCTCCGGGGTCGAACTCACGCGTGCAGGCTAGAAGCGATGCGAGCAGGGTCAAGGAAGGCCGCAGTTCTATTGTTAAATAGGCCTAAAAGTAAAGTAAACTTAGATTTCTCAAAGAGTTAGCTATCCATTCTTTCCTTGCGGATCGCGGGAGAATGCTGCTAAACGTATCACCCCTACGCTCCGCAACCCTCGGAGCGGTTCACCCCCGCTCACCCCCTATTCCCCCCATGAAGACGCAAGCCGGAAGGCTCCTTGGTGTCGCTGTGCTCGCCATTTCGGCAGTCACGACTTCCCACGTTCGCGCAGGCGAAGAAGTTCCTGATCCCTGCTATCCCGACAATCGCAACGCCACTTCAACGGCGCTTGGCAGAGGGACGCTCGGCATGGCTTGGGCATCCACTCGCGATGTTGGCAGCCACCTCTATCGGAATCGCGCCGGGATCCGTCCGGGCAGCCGCTTGGTCGAGGAGGCGGTACCCGTTTCGCCAAGCGCGAAGGGCGGGATGTCCGCCAAGGGTGGCGCGAAGATGGCCGCGATTTCCGTGCCCGTTCCCAACCGTTGGGAGATTTTCGGTTCGGTCTTTTACCAAACCAACGACAGCGACGGCGACAGCTACGGCTACGGCGGGAAGAAAAAGAAGAAGGACGACAAGTACGACAGATACGGTGTCTATCAGGTCGGCGGTAATGGTGGTGGTGTCGGCGGCGTTGGTGGAATCGGCGGGGTTCCCGGCTTTGCCTCTGCCACGGATAGCTCGCTGGATGTCTTCGGCGGCAGCATCGGCGTCGAATACCATATCAACCGCAACTGGAGCATCGGCCTCGGTCTCTCCGCTGCACAGGGCGATCTCGACATGGGATCTGCCGGCAGCGCCGACATCGACTCAGTTTCGCTCATTCCTTACGTTTCCTACTACCGCCCCGACACGGTCGGCTCCGCCGACCTGTGGGCCGGCCTGATGTATGCCTACGGCATGCATTCCTACGAGACCCGCCGCTACACCGGCGCGGGTATCGCGACCGGCGAACCGGACGCGGATACCCACACGATCGAGTTCAATGTCGGCTTGAACTTCGGCGAGGACGACTTCGTCCACGGCCCGTACGCGGGCATGCGCTACATCACCGGATCGGTGGACTCCTACACCGAGGTCGGTCCCGGCGCGACGTTCTTCGGCGAGCAGGATGTGGACTCGCTGGTTTCCATCCTCGGCTACCAGGTGTCCTGGAAGATGCGCGGTGGCAGCGGTTACTGGGTGCCGCAACTGCGCGTGGCTTGGGAGCATGAGTTTGAAGATGGCAATGCCACCGCCTTTGGCATCCCCTACGCCGCTGCTGATGAAGACATCGGCGTGGTCGGTGCCGGCATCGGCTACTGGTGGGACAGCGGTTGGCACCTCGGTGTCGAGTATGAAGGCCGCTTCGGAAGCGAGACCGAAGCCCACTACGGCGGTCTGACCGCCGGCAAGGAGTTCTAGGATTTCCTCGCGCATCATCGCCCCGCCCGGCCCTTGGCTGTGCGGGGCTTTTTTGGCTCGGCTTGAGAGTTGCTAGAAGCGCGGCAGCGGCGGATCCGGCTTTCGGCAATGCAGTCCGCTCCCGTGCGATTCCTGTGTCGCTCTGCGACACCATGCGGGTGCCATCCAATCCGCGGGCTGAAGCCCGCGGCTACCGTCCCTGACCGCTACGCGGTCGCTGGAGTCCGCTTGAGTTTGATCGCTCCTTTTCGATCCCCTCTATCACGGGAGGAGTTGCGTTCGAGTGGATCGGATGCGAGGAAAGATCACCGAAGATGGCCGTGAAATTCCGAGACTATTACGAGGTGCTGGGAGTCCCGCGCGATGCGAGCAAGGACGACATTCGCAAGGCCTTCCGCAAGTTGGCGCGGACGCACCATCCCGACGTGGCGACTTCAAAGGAGGGCGCGGAAGAACGCTTCAAGGAGATCAACGAGGCCTACGAGGTGCTCGGCGATGAGGAGAAGCGCAAGAAGTACGACGCCTTCGGTCAACAATGGAAGCACGGGGAAGGCTTCACGCCGCCACCGGACAGCGGCGGCTATGGTGGCTGGGAGGGCGGCGACGCGGGGGACAGCTATCACTTCGAAGGCACGGGCTTCAGCGACTTCTTCGAGAACTTCTTCGGCAGCCGCGCGGGTCGTGGTGGATTTACGCGAGGCGGTTCCACCGCTGGCAGCTCGCGGCCGCGGCGCGGTCGCGACATCGAGTCGGAGATCCTGGTCACGCTGGAGGAGGTGATGTCCGGGGCCGAGCGGACGCTGGTGATCCAACCGCAACATCACGGCCATCCGGAGGGGCGGCGGACGGTCACGATCCGCATCCCGAAGGGCGTGACCGAAGGCCAGTTGATCCGTGCCGCCGGCTTGGGCGAGCCGGGAAGCTCCGGTGGTGAGCCGGGTGACCTCTTCCTCCACGTCCGCTTGGAACGACACCCCGACTACCGGGCGGTGGAGCACGACCTCTATCTGGACCTTCGCCTTGCGCCGTGGGAAGCGGTGCTCGGTGCCACCGTGCCGGTGCGCACGCCGCACGGCGAGACGCGCATCAAGGTGCCGGCGGGAACCGAGCAGGGCACCGAATTCCGCCTTTCCGGCAAGGGATTGCCCAAGGGCAAGACCGGGGAGTTCGGCCATCTCTTTGCGGTTGCCCAGGTGGTGATGCCCGCGACCGTGACCGAAGACGAAAAGCGCCACTGGCAGGCGCTTGCCGCTGCCTCGAAATTCAACCCGCGCTAGGCCATGAATTCCGACTCCGAACCAGCTGATGGCGAATTGCTAGACCTTGAAGCGGCCTCCCGTCTTTGTGGCCTTCCTTCTGAAATGATCGTCGAATTCACCCGGACCAAGGTCATTTCCGTGGTCCGTGGCGGTGAGCCGGAAAGTCTCGCCTTCGACTCTGTCTGTCTTCATCGGCTGCGGAAAATTGAAGCTCTGCATCACGATTTGAGCATGACCCCGAAGTCGATCCACTTCGTCATGGATCTGCTCGACCGCTTGGAATCTGCAGAGCGGGAGTTGCGGATGATGCGCGAGCGCTTGCGATGAAAGCGATATTTGTTCAACTGAATGGGAAAGAGAGAGTCGGCGCGGCGCACCCCGATAATGATGTCTTGGAGCGCCCGCAGTGGAGAGGTTCTTTCACTTTAGAGGGCTTGACTGATCTGTCTGTGAGTTGGTGTTCTCCCGCACTTTAAAATCGCCATATTTTGACTCCAAGATTGCATCAGGATTCTATATCAAAGACTTTTCCGAATCCCCTTGTGATGATGATCATCTTGCGTCTTAGCCTCGTTGCGCTTCTTTTGCTCTTTCCAGTTCTTCGTGCCGAGGTAGGGGTTTTCGTTCCACCTGATCCGACTCCGAAAACTCGACTGGAACGGATCGAACTGGAGCCCGGACGTCCCTTCGACTGTCTGGTGGTGGAAACCATTCCGGGTGTCTCGTATGCGATCGAAGCTTCTGATGACCTGCTCCAGTGGGAAAGACTCGGGGATCCCCATTTCGGCCTCGGGCATGAGATTGTGACACCAATAATTGAGCGCGTCGTGGTGACTCCTCCGGAAGAACCGGATCCGGATCCATCGCCCTCCGGACCTCCTGAGCGGTTCGTCTCCCTCCTCCTGCGCCCGGCAACTACCGGCGGCTTGATTGCTTCCTTCCATTCACTGGACTCTGAGGGGACGGTAGTCCGTCATTTTCCGGAACTCGAGCTATCGCAGGAATGGCAGCAAGTGCCCCTTTTCGTCTCCTCTTACTTTTCCGGCCACACCTTCGCCATTTGGCGTCCTGGTGCAGCACTCCCTCCACCGGCCACGCCGCTTCCGGCACTTGGCCCGAAGGATCAGACCGCGCTTGAGATCTTTGAAGCTCACTTCGCGGACATGGATCTGGAGGTTCAGCAGAGCGTTGCGAGATCTCGAAATCAGCCGCCTCCGCCTCCGTCTGCCCCCGGAAGCAGACGCTTCTTCCGGGTCAAAGGAGATGCTGGGGGCGATGCCGATGGGGACGGCACGCCGGACTGGCTGGAGCTTGCCGTGGCCGCTGCGGGTGGGGAGGATGCTGCTTTCGGCGATCCCTTCAATGCCGACGCCGATGGCAACGGCACACCGGACGGTCAGGAGAAGGATGCCGACGAGGACGGGATCGTTGATACTGTCGATGCCGCTCCTGGCGACAATGCTGTCCAATGGCAGAAAGGTGATCATCTCCTCTTCGCGCTCTTTCCGGTCACCGGCACCGGTGCCATCGCCCATGTGAATGACCAGGGCGACGTGCTCTATCGGGAATCGGTTTGGCACAATGGCGCTCCGCTCGCTCTCAATCCCGCGAGTGGAGCCCTGCTTTCGGATTGCTACGCCATCGGCATTGGCGACAACGGTTTCATTCTGGGCATCGGCGATATCGATCCTCCGGGGGATGCCGGCGTGTCGAAAACCCATTGCATGGTGACTTGGCCGGTGGCGGGAGGTGACCCGATGCCCCTGAAAATCGGAGAAAACTATCTGGTCCCGGTGGCGCATGCGTTGCCCGGCGGAGAGGCGCATGTCGGTTTCCCGGCTCCCTCCGACATGAACGTCAACCCCGACGGGAAGTTTGTCGCTAATCTGGGGGCGCTGGTCTCCGGTCCTGGATCCGGCGGCACTTACTTCACAGTGCAGGTGGATCGCGAGGCCGAAGCTCCCCGCCAGATCTGGCAGGGAACCGCCGGCAGCCCCACCGTGACCCAAGTCGCGGCCGCCGGGGAGCAAACCGTCTGGATCGCTTCCAACGGGCTTGAATGCGGGACGGACGATCTGGGGAGATTCAAAGCGGGCGATCATGTTTTCAACGGTCCTTACAGCCGCGTCGCCAAGCTTCCGGGCGGGGGGCTTGGCGCGTTCGCCGATAGTGCTCTAAAGCCCTTTTTCCTCGATTCGTCCGACTCCACTTGGAAAGAAAACGGCACCCTCAAGTCGGCTGTGGACTTCTCGTCGGAAGGGCGGTTTGCCCTCCAGCCTTCCTGGAATGTCTGGCTCAGCGACTTCGATATCCGCCCGGGACATGAGATGGCTCCCGGTTTGCCCGGGGCTTGGCGGGGAATGGGGGTCCGGTTTGCCGATACCACCCGCCACGGGTGGACCTTGACCCTGAAGAGCGACGAAAACGCGCCTCTCGAGGCCATGCTTGGCGTGCCGCTCCGCCTCTCCACCGACACTCCTGCCAGCGGCCTGGACAGCCAGTCGGCCGCTGCCAGCGACGGGAGCCCATATTCCGCCGTGCTCCGTGCCGGGAACAAGGATGAGTTCTGGATCATGGTGCCCGCCGGCGGCTCCACCACCGTACGCGTCAAAAGTACTGCCAGCGCCGCCGTTCCCATTGTGATCGACCAGACCGGTGCTGTGACCACCGATCCCGCCTCGCTCACGAGCGCCGATCAAACGATCGCGCTCTCGGCCCCGGCCTCGGCGCATGGGCAGGAGTTCGCCCTCTCCTTGAAGATCGGTGCGGTCCCCTCCGCCTCCGTTCCCATCCGCGTCAAGGTGATGAAGCCCCGCGTGGTAAATGTTTCCGTCAGGCCCTTGAAGCGACCCAATTTCACGGAGACGAATCCGCCGAGCAACCTGCCGCCGCTTCCGACCGAACTGGAGATGGAAACCTATTTGAATGGCGTCTTCCAGTCTCAGGTCGGGGTGACTTTCAATGTCATCCCGAAGGACGAGAGCGAAATGGCTGCTGACCCCGGGCAGTCTCTCGATCCAGTAACCGTTCCCCAAACCACGTTAGACGCTATCGTCGCAGGGAAAACGGAGGGCCACATACAGATCTTCGTCACCGGAGGCTATGCCAGCTTGGGAACTCCCTCCCAAACCAACCCGTCCTTGGGGGGCTGGACTCCCGACGGCGGCGACGGCGGAGGAACCAAAATCTGGCTCCCCGTGAGGGCTCTGGTCGGCGGAGATGCCGCCGGTAAGGAACGATGGCTGAATAGCTTGGCCCATGAAACCGGGCATGTGTTCTGGGGGGAAGGTCACCCGAACGATAAAAGCAATCCCGGCATGGCAGCCCTGCCCGGCACCGATCTGACCCTTCGACTGATGTACACCTACCAAGGCAGCGGCGCTCCACCGAAGCTGATTGTCAAAGCGGAATGGGATGAGGCGGAGGGTTGGTTGGAGAGGAACGTGAGGGACGAGGAAGACTAATGAAAGCTCTCTGTCCGATAGGAATTTTCTTTCTCTGGTTCATGGTTCGGTTGTCGGCCGCGTTGCCGGATGTTCCCGATGATCAGCAGGGCGCGCAACGGTGGCTAAATCGACGGATCTTAGAAATTGAGCAAATCTCGACCAAACCAAATCATGAAGCATTGCCAAAATTGGGAGAAATGATCCGGCAACTAGGGGTGCTTGATTATCGAGACTGCGAAGAGAAAGAAGAAGTTATGAAAAAACTTCGAATTTACATAACTGAAATTCCCGGCCACGCAGAATGGTTCGGGAAGGAAATCAAGGCGATGACGGACAACAAAATCAACCGTACCGGCCTCCAATTTGAAGGCGGGAGGGGCTGGTATTTCCAAACATTGTCCCAGCTACCTTCTCCCGAAACCGTCAAAGTGCTTGGCGAACAGCTCTTCGACGAGCGCTCTCCCTTCGAGGGCCCTCTCAACGAAGCGGAGTGGAAGCCGAGCTGTTATTTCGCCGCCGCTGCGCTCCATAACCTCGGGCTGGAAAATCCGCCGGTGAAGACGAGTTACGCCGACTACCGCAACGATCTCCGAACTTGGCAATTGTGGTTCGAGCAGGTCCGGGCTGGGACACGCACCTTCTCCTTCAAGGGTGACAAGACGATCTATTCTCTCGCCGGTCCCGTTGCCGCGGCGCTCGATCCCGCCAACGGCCAGTCTGAATCTCCTCAACCGGTACCGGACCTAGCGGGTGCTTCGCCCGGCTCGTCGAACCTTTCGGTGTGGATCGCGCTTTCGTTTGCAGTGGTGGCATTGATTCTCGCTGCCAAGTTCGCTTTTGCAAAGAAACCGGCGTGACCGCTTGGCCCACGAAACCGGTCACGTTTTCTGGGGGAGAGGCCATCCGAACGACAAAAGCAATCCCGGCATGACAGCCCTGCCCGGCACTGACCTGACCCTTCGACTCATGTATACCTACCAAGGCGGCGGCGCTCCCCCGAAGCTCATCGTCAAGGCGGAGTGGGATGAAGCGGAAGATTGGTTAGAAGGAAACGTCGACTAATAGGAATGAAACCGATCTTGATCCTGGTGATATTTGCGTACCTGCTCCAAGGGGCCTGCATCGCGTTGCCTGAAGATCCTGCTGACTACGCGGAATGGGAGGCGCGGCAACTTGCGGCAATCGAGGAGCGGAAAGCCCTTCCGCCGGAGCAGGCTATCCCGAATCTAGGAAAGTGGGTTCGCAAGTATTCGCTCAACACTCATGTCGAGAAAGGAGACCGGGTGGTCTACAGCAGTGCTCGCGATTTGCTTCTTTCAATTCCCGGCCATGCCGAATGGTTCGGTAAGGAAATCAAGGCGATGACGGACAACGAAATCAACCGCACCGGACTCCAATTCGAAGGCGGAAGAGGCTGGTATTTCCAAACATTGTCCCACTTGCAAAGTCCCGAAACCGTCAAGGTGCTTGGCGCGCAACTCTTCGACGAACGCTCTCCGTTTGAGGGGCCCATCAACGAAGCGGAGTGGATGCCAAGTTCCTGTTTCGCCGTGATTTCCCTTCACAACCTCGGCTTGGAGAACCCGCCCGTGAAGTCGAAGAATCCCGACCACCGCAACGACGTTCGCTCCTGGCAGCTATGGTTCGAGCAGGTACGGGCCGGGACACGGACTTTCTCCTTCAAGGGCGACAAGACGATTTATTCGCTCGCCGGACCGGTTTCCACGGCGCTTGATCCAAGCGAAGCTCGGCCCGGCTCTCCTCAACCGGGACCCGACTCTGCCAGTGTCTCGCCCGGCTCATCGAACCTTTCGGTGTGGATCGCGCTTTCGCTGGCAGTGATGGCATTGATTCTCGCTGCCAAGTTCGCCTTTGCGAGGAAAGCGGCATGACCGCTTGGAATCCGCAGAACGCGAGTTGCGGATGATGCGGGAGCGATTAAGGTGACAGTGGATGCCCTCTTTTCAAGATTCGGGGAATAAAGTCGTTTGACCGCTGGCGGAACGGTGGCACTTGTTAGAAGTCGGCGATCAAATCCGACGGAACCCGAATTGAATATGAAGCTTACCTACTTGATTGCCGCCGCGTCCCTTGCTTGCTTCAGCGCTTGCGAAAAGAAAGAGACGCCGGAAGTGAAGGAAAAGATCGATGACGCTCTGGACCGCCGTCCGAACGAGGGAATCAAGGATGCCGCGGAAGACGTCAAGGACGCGGCCAAGGATGCTGGTGGCGAGGTGAAGGACGCCGCGAAGGACCTCAAGGACGACGTGAAGGACGCGACGCGCTGATCGGTGCGCCCCGATTTTTTCCTGATTCCGAAATCATTTAAGATCACCCGCTTCTCCTCTGGCCTGAGCAAGGTCGATGGGGGAAGCGGGATTCTTCTGTGCCCGATCGTCACTTCAGGACCCGGTGGACCTTGCGGAAGACCAGCGCGCCGCACATGGCGCCTAACATATCGGCCGCAAGATCGGCGGGATCGTTGCCGCTGCGGCCGGGGACTTTCGTCTGGTGCCACTCGTCCGACACGCCAGTCATGAAGCAGACGAGGAAGGTGAGGGCAAAGATGAGGCCCCAGTTCGGATTCTCCGGACGACGCCGAAACAGGAAGGCGGAGAACAGGCCCGCGCCGCCGAAGAAGTAGCCGAAGTGGAGGAGCTTGTCGCTGGCCCGGAAATCGAGGCCCGGCGGGAAGTGCTGCACCCGTGAGGAGAGCCACCACAGCGTGCCGAACCAGATCGCGAACGCGGCGAGCCAGAACCAAGGCTGGCGAGTCAGGCGGCGCATCGAATCAGAGGGTCCGATGGAGATGGAGCAGGAGGAAAGGGAGGGAACAGAGAGGGATCATGGATTTCTCCGCGGTCTCTGTTTTCTCCCCTGAAGATCCGCTCCCTTGCTTACTGCTTGCGCAGCTCGTCCTCGAGCCGCTCGGCCAGCCACTGCTTCATCATCGACTGGTAATTGAGGAAGCGTGAGCGGGCGATGCGCTTGATGCGGGACAGCATGCGCGGGTCGAAGCGCAGCGTGATGGTCGTGGATTCACGCGAGTCGGGCTCATGGATGGAGCCGGACATGAGCCGGGCCTCCAGTTCATGGGTTTCCCAGAAGCGGGCTTCGGCTTCTTCGTCGTCAAAGATCGGGATGTCCGACCAGCGGGCGATGGGCTGCATGGGCTGGCTCATTATTTGAACTCGGCGTATTTGCGCTCGTAGAATCGTTGTTCCCCGTCGCTCATCGGCCGTGCGGCGATGACGCGGGTGCGTTTGCCGTCGGTCCAGAAGCACACGAAGAGGAGGCGGTCCGCGACGGTGCGGCCGAGGGCGTAAAAGCGGCTTTCGCCCGACTCCTGGTCGGGAAGCAGGCGCAAACCGAACGGGTCCTCAAGGGCCTCCTCGAGTTCGCGGGGCTTGATGGACTTCAGGTCGAAGTGGACGTCGATGAGGTCGAGTTCCATAGGGAATCGGTTGCGGCCCGCAGAAAACACAAGAATCGCGGGCTTGGGAATGGGAAATTGGAAATAAGGGGGAAAGCCGGATTTCCGGTCGTCTAACGACGTGTAGCCCCGGATTTACAATGCCCATTCAATCGTCGCCGAAAAGATCGACGGCGAGGCGGGCGACGGTGTCGGAGCTGATGATGAAGGGCTGTGGCTCGCTGCTGATGCGGCCGAAGAAGAAGCGGTTCTGCCGGCTATCGCTGGCGGGAGCGAGCAGGATCTCGCGGCGCTGGATGCCGGCCTCCTCGTTGTCCGCATCGCGGAGCTTGATGCCGAGGGTGAAGCGCATGGCCGGCTTGGCCAGGGCGGCGCGGGCGTTGGCGTCGTCGGCTGCGAGCCAGCTATCGCCACGGAGCTTGAGCAGCGGGTCGAGCAGCCGGTTGGCGCGCTCGGTGATCAGCTCGGCGGAGCGGTCGGTGTCGCCCTCGTGGGCGGTCCATGACTCGTCATTCCAGCGGTAGCCGAGCTTGAGGTCGGGGCTACCTTCCATCTGCCGCTCGATGAAAGCGAGGTCGAAGGAGGCGATGTTCAGGACATCCGGCTGCCGCCATTGCCAGATCTTGGTGGAGATCTCGTTGATGAAGGCGTCGTCCAGCTTCATCACCCGGGGCACACCGGCATGCATCGCGTGCCATGTGCCATCGCGGCCCTGGCCGAAGTGCAGGTCGACGACCTTTTCGGCGTTGGTCACGATGCGCAGCTTGAGGGCGGGGCGGTCGAGACCGTAGGGGGTAAGATCGACCGCGGCGTCGCTGGGGAAGCCGATGACCTTGGTTTCGGTCACGGCCTTCAGCAGCCGATAGAGCGACATCTCATTGAGCGGCTCCATGCGGCCGGCGGGATTCTGGACCTGCCAGCGGCCGCCCTTCGGGCAGGCGAGCGCGATTTCCTCGGAGGTGGCGGGGGAAATGAGAATCCCCTGGATGTCCACGACCTTGAGATCGGTCAGGCGTGGGTCGCGCAACTCGTTGACCGTGTCCGGCAGGCCGGCGATGGAGACGAGGTCTTCGACGGGGATCTTGGTCGCCGGGGTGCCATCGGTGGCGAGGGTGGGGGCGAGCGGCTTGAGCCGCAGCTCGAAGACGGTACCGGGCCGGTCACTGACGGTGGCGAAGACGGTGTCGGCCTCGGGTGTCGCCGGCGGCATGATTTCCATCACGACCTCCTCGGGCTGGCCGAAATGCTTGATAGCGATGCGCTGGCGGCCGTTCACGTCGTCGGCGGGCAAGGTGACCTCGGAGCGCTCGGCGATCTTCACGGCGCGCAGCAGGTAGAGGTCGGCGAGGAGCTTGTTCACCGCGGTCTCGTCGGTCAGCAGCTCGAGCGGCTTGGTGATGAGCCATGGGGCCTTGGCGCCGGTGCGGGAGAGCACGACCTCCGACTCCGCGCTCTGAATGCGGACGGATTGCAGGGCGACGGGATTGAAGAAGAGCGGGTGATGGTCGCGCAGGTGACGGAGACCGTCGCGGAAGAGGAAGTGGATGTCGCCGGTGGTGGCGTAGATGTAGCCGCCGTGCTCGCCGTCCTGCGGCTGGAGAAAGACGGTGGGGATCTCTTCCTTGGTCTTCGGGTCGCGGTGCAGCCACTCGGTCTTGCGGCCGAGCAGGTAGGTGGCGAGCGAGTTGCCGTCCTTGTCCTCGATGCGCACGCCGATGGTGCCCTCGATGAGGCCGGCCTTGACGGTGTCGATCTTGCCTTCCGGGATGATGTCCTCGACGCGGGTGCCGAGGGTGAAATTGAGGATGCCATCCGCGGCGGACGGGTCCATGCGATCGGCCCACGGCTTGGCCACGCGCCAGATGCCTTTCTCGAAGATGCACTCGGCCTTCACCCCGTTGCCGGAGAGCAGGATACGGTGGATCTTCTGCGGGTCGAAGTCGTAGAGGCGGTCGCCGGTGACGGTGGTCTTCGGCCCGAGCAGGCGATCGAGGCTTCCTTCGGAAAAACGCAGCGAGGCGGTCAGGGCGGCCGCGACGGTCACCACGATCAGCAACAGCGTGAAGGAAATCGAACGCATGGATGTCAGGCGCGGCGCGAGGACCAGACGAGGCCTGCGATCAGGGCTCCGAAGGCGGGAAGGAAGAACAGGTTCACGCGGTTGATGAACGAGACCTGGCTATCGAGCAGCGGGAGCTTGTAGCTGCCCAGCGTGCGGGGGCCGCTGCCGGTGAGTTCCTCGCGGCCGATCAGCCAGTTCACGCTGCTGGCGAGGAAGTCCTTGTTGATGTCCGAGAAGTACTTTGGCGCGAGGAAGTCGGAGTTGGACACCACGACCATGCGGGAAATGCGTTCGCCGAGATCGTCGCGGGTCGCCGCGCCGCGGATCACCGCGCCAGCGAGGCTGATCGGGCCGGGATTGTCCTCGCGCGGGTCGAAGCTCGGCTTGGCGGTGGAGAATTTCGTTTCTCCCCAGAAGTCATTGCCGGTCTCGATCAGCACGTAGGGGCGGATGCCCTTTGAGGTGAGGTCTTCGTTGTCCTTTTCGCGGACTTCGAGGCTGGAGGTGGCACCTTCGAAGATGGTGGTCTTGTTGGCAAAGTCGCGGGTGAACTCCATGCCCGCCGTGAAGCCGGCGCGGACATTCGTCACGACCTGATCGCCATTCTTGGAGATGATGCGGTCCTTGCGCGGGGTGATGCCCACGTTCCGCAGGAAGGCCCGCAAGCGCGGCGGGGTATCGACGCCGCCGAGCGTGATGAGCAAGGATGACTTCGGCCGCTCCCAGTATTCCGTGAGGACCTCCAGTTCCTGCGGGGTGAAGTCGTAGGTGGGATTGACGATCGCGACGGCGGACACGTCGTCCGGGATGCGCTCGATGCCGGAGATGCGGGCGCGCAGGGTAAGGGCATTCTGGCTGAGAAGGGTGGCTTCGAAGTTCGTGAGCGGCGAGTCCGCGCCCTCGTTGCTGAAGCCGCTCTTGTCGGCGAGCAGGTAGATCTTGCGCGGCTTGCCTTCGATCGCGGAGAGGATGCCGGTGGTGATGGCGTCCTCGCCGAGGAAGCCGGTGATCTTGCGCTGGCTGTTGTCGCCCTTGAACTCGGTCTCGTAGCGGATCATCCGCTCGGCCTCGATGAAATGGACGTGCGAGCTGGCATTGCCGGCCGCCTCCGCGGTCAGGCTGGTCTGCTTCTGGTCCGTTGTCCGCGCATCGATGATGGCGAGGTCGGTGGTGAACATCGACTTGCCGAAGGAGGTGGAGAAGACCTCGCCGTACTCCTTGGCCACCTGCTGGGTGCGGTCGGGCGAGCGGACGGGATCGAGCAGCTCCAGCTTCACCTTGCCGCCGGAGAGGCGGTAATATTCCTCACCGAGGGCGCGGACCCGGTCGTAAATCGGGCTGCTGCGGCGGAAGGCGAGCAGCAGGCGCACCGGCTCGGCGCGGTCCTTCACCGCGGCCGATTGGAGGTAGCGCTGGGTGGCGGGCGAGAGCGTGTAGGCCGAGTCGGCGCTAAGGTCCTTTGGCACGTAGTGCTGCGAGCCCAGGTAATTCACCGCGGCGAACAGCACCGTCACACAGGCGACCTGGAGCAGCGAGAGCACGCCGGTGCCGAAGCGCCGCACGGGTTTCGCCGGCTTTTGCGTCGTGGGATCGGATTCGTTGCTCATGGGGAATTAGCGGCGCCAGCGGCGGTAATCGATCACCTGATAGGTGAGGAAGAGGACGAAGGCCGCGAGGCTCAGGTAATAGACCACCGGCCGGGTATCCAGCAGGCCCTTGGTGAAGTAGTGCAGGTGCTCCTGGCTGGAGATGTAGTGGAACATCGGCGCGGCCCTGAAATTCTCGCCCCAGATCGCGGTCACGTAGCCGAGGAAATAGTGGATCACCAGCATGCCGATGGTGAGCAGACCGGCGATGATCTGGCTGGAGGTCAGGGCCGAGGCCAGGCAGCCGATCGCGGTGAAGGCCGCGCCCATCAGCAGCAGGATCGAGTAGGCCCCGAGCATCGAGCCCGGTGAGTAGGCCGGCGGGACATCGGTCACCCACTCGTACATCCGGAACTGCAGGTAGCTGGGGATCCACAGCAGGGTGTAGAAGACCATCGCCGCGCCGTATTTCGAAAGCACCACCTGCCAGGTGCGGACCGGGGCGGTCAGCAGGCCTTCCAAGGTGCCGCTGCGTTCCTCCTCGGCGAAGGAGCGCATGGTGATCAGCGGGAAGATGAACAGGAACCAGAACCAGAACAGGGTCGTATTGTAGGCCGAGTAGACGAGACTGTTTTGGCTGGGCGAGTCGCGGAAGCCCTTCATCGCCGTCGAGAGTGCCGCGCCTTGCATGGCCGTCACGAAGACGAGCACCACCCAGCCGAAGGGATTGAGGAAGTACCCCTTCAGCTCCTTGCGGAGCATGATGAACAAAAGTCGCATGGAAATCCGGCCCGCCCGCGCGGGGACGCTTGTGTAGGGAATGGATCTCCGGCCGGAAACACCAAAATCAGGCTGCCGCAGCAAGCGGGCGAGAGTGCGATTTCTTCGTCTTTCCCCTTTGCTCCGGGCGATCCCGTCATTAAATGCTGGGCGTGACCGCTAAAGCCCTCCTGCTCGCCCTCGCCCTCGCGACTGTCGTTTCCACCTCCGCCCCTGCGGCGGTCAGCCTCGGCACCGATGCTCCTGCCGCCCTACCAAGTGTCGAGGGCCCGGCCAAAGCCGCGCTCGATGCCTTCCGCGAAGGCCGCCACACCATCGGCGTGGATCTTGCCAAGCCATTGGCGGAGAAGGGGGACGCCGATGCCTTGTTCCTGCTGGGCTTCGCCGCGGAGACCGGCCAGGGCACGCCTGCCTCGCGGGATGCCGCGCTGGAGAATTACAAGAAGGCCGCCGCCGCCGGCCACAAGGATGCGACCTACCGCCGCGCGTTGATTTTGCTGAACTCGAAGGAGGAGAAGGATCGCCAGGACGGCCGCGAGGCGCTCGAGTCCGCCGCCAAGACCGACCCGGCCAATGCCGGCCGGATCCTCGGCGAGGCTTGGTTGCGCGGCCTGCTCAGTGAAAAGCCGGACTCCGCCAAGGCCGCCGAGTGGTGGAACAAGGCGTCCGAGGCCGGTGACACGCCGTCGATCCTGCTGCTTGCCCGGCTTTACGAAGGAGCTTTCGGCTTCAAGGAGAAGGTCGATGCCAAGCGCTCGCTCGATCTCTACCGCAAGGCCGCCGGACTCGGCGACGCCAGTGCCTTCATCCCTCTCGGTTCGCGCCTGCTGAATGGCGAGGAGTCGCTGCGGAACGAAAAGGAGGGCCGCGAGTGGCTCGCCAAGGCGATCGAGAAGGAGCAGTGGGCGGCCTACCTGGCGCTCGGCGACTTCGAGGAAAACGTTAAAAAGAACGAGAAGGAAGCGCTGGCCAACTACCAGAAGGGCGCTGACAAGGAGCAGGGCGATTGCATGCTTCGCGTGGCGGGCTTCCACCTCGAGGGCAAGGGCGGTCTGGAAAAGAGCGAGGAAAAGGGCCGCGAGTGGCTGGTGAAGGCCGCCGAGGCCGGCAATGCGCTCGCCGCGCTCGAAATGGCGTCGCGTCTTTCCAAGGTGGAGAAGCCGGAAATGCTCTCCGTCTACAAGTATCTGCTTTCCGCGGCGAACACCGGCCTGCCGGTCGCGCAGAACGAGATCGGCCTGCTTTACGTCTCGGGGAATCTCGGCCTGAGCGACCCTACCGCTGCCATCGCGTGGTTCACCGCTGCCGCCAAGTCGGGCCACGCTGCGGCGCAGAACAATCTAGGCACCCTCTACGAACGCGGCATGGGCACCGCCGTGGACTATAATAATGCGGGCCAGCTTTACTCGCTGGCTGCCAACCAAGGCCACGCGGCGGCGACCACCGGTCTCGCCCGCCTGCACGCCGGGGGTCTCGGCACCGAGAAGAATCTGCCGAAAGCCTGGGCGCTTGCCTCGCTCGCGATCGAGCGCGGTGACAACGAGGCCAAGACCTTGCTCGGCGACCTGACCAGCAAGTTGCAGGGCGACCAGCTCAACGAGGCGAAGAAGGAGCTGGAATTGCTCAAGAAGCCGGCGGAGGAGAAGCCGGCGGAGGAAAAGCCCGCCGGCGACAAGCCTGCCGGAGAGAAGAAGCCTGCTGGCGAGAAGGCGACGGCTGTCACGCCCGCGATCGAGGTGCCCGCTCCTGACGCGCCGAAGGAAGAGAAGAAGGGGGAATAGTTGAGAGTCTTGGTTGAGAGTGAAAGGCAAAGTCCCGGTCTCGACGTCTCTTTCTTCCTCTCAACCCTCAACTACTTACTCTCAACTGATCTCATGCGCGTCCTCGTCACTGCCGGTCCGACCCGCGAGGCGTTGGATCCGGTGCGGTACCTGACCAATCGCTCGTCGGGCAAGATGGGCTACGCCATGGCGGATGCCTTTGCCCGCGCGGGGCATCAGGTGCTTCTGGTTTCCGGCCCCACGGTGCTGGTGGTGCCGGAGGGCGTCGATTTCCTGCCGGTGGAGTCGGCGGCGGAGATGTTCGAGGCGGTGAAGCGACACATCGGCCGCATGGATGCCGCCGTCTTCGCCGCGGCGGTCGCCGACTACCGCCCGGCCGCGGTTTCGGAGCAGAAGATCAAGAAGACCGGCGAGACGCTGACGCTCGAGCTCGTCCGCACGCCGGACATCCTCGGGTCTGTTAGAGGGGAGTTCGGTTTCACCGGCACGCTTGTCGGCTTTGCCGCGGAGACGGAGAACCTGTTAGCCAACGCCCGAATCAAGCTCGAACGCAAGGGCTGCGACCTCGTCATCGCCAACGACGTCTCCAAGCCCGGCATCGGCTTCGACTCCGACCGCAACGAGGTGCTGCTGGTCTTTCCGGAACACGTCGAGGCGTTGCCCGAGGATGAGAAGCATCATCTTGCGCCACACATCGTCCGCGAGATCGAGCGGTTGGCGGCAGAGAGGGGAAGGCCGATTGTATTGTAGCAAGGCAACAGCGCTGAAAGTCGCAACGAAACAGAGAAATGTTACAGTGCGAGAACTGACCTAATTCGCTGACCCCATTCACGGATAAGGTCGTGGCGCTAGTCCCGGCGGATTAAGCCACCACTTAACTCTTACTCCGTAATATAGGGTTTTTGCCCAAAAAACAGCGGTTTCGTGGTAGATCAGATCGTCTGGGCCGACAAAAGACTGCCCCTTCCACTGCCTGTTGATCCTGCCAACGGCGTCGTCTTGGCTAATATTGAACAAAGCAATCATTTCTCCTGAAATCTCATCGAAGAACGCTGTACTTTGATCGTCGGTTGTGAAGGTGTATTTCACTGGCTTTGCCTAGCGAACGAATCCGCCCCGGAGAAGATCGACGGATCTTTGTGTATGCCAAGAAGTTTGTTGGTCGCCAAGCCCGCGCTGCAGCTCCTTCCAGAATGCTGAAAGGTCAGGAATGGGGTCAGTCCCGAATGGCGCTAACTTAAGGCGGATTTGGGCTGTTTCACATACCTCGTCCGATGATGGATTTCGACCATTTC